>JAHJGB010000015.1 GCA_018824725.1 Candidatus Omnitrophota bacterium | reverse complement strand
AGATCTGTCAGAAGACGTACCCATAAAGGCAAGGTGGCTGGAAAACTTAAATCTATAACAGCGTTGGCGCCTTTTGCAAAATTAAATATAGTAGCCCTGAGTAGCGCATATACTAACAATACTGCCAGGTAAGGGAATAAAAGCTTGTATGGCGCTTTGTCTTTTTTCGGATTCCTGAATATTTCCAGGGCCAAAAGAAATGGCAGCATCACAGCCATTTCTTTGCACCCTAGCGACAATCCGAATGAAATAACAGATAACGCATAAAGCAGGCCTTTACCTTTCTGTGTGTATCTGATAAAAAACCAGATAGACAGAAATAAAAATAAAGCCATCAACAAATCAGATCTCGCTGGTGTATAAAATGTAATACCTGAAATGGCCGGGGCAATGCTGAATAAAGATGCTGTGATAAAAGCCATGTATGGGGATGCGCTTATGGCCAGTATGATAATGTATACCAGCGCAGAATTAACTATATGAAGCAATAAACTCGTCAAATGATACCCGAATGGGTTCAGTTTCCATATGCAATAATCTATCATGAAAGAAAAAAGCTGGACAGGCCTGTAAAAATTACTGTGCATCCCATCGCCTTCATACAATTGATTATTAAATATCCTTGATATGTAAACGGGGTCCTTTATATGAGGGTTATTAACTATTAAAAATTTATCATCCCACGCAAAATTATTCTTCAGGGAATTAGAAAATACTATGACTATAATAAGCGCTATAAATAATATATGCGTTCTAGCGGTAATCTTCATAAGGATTCATGAATCCTGCAATAGGATAATTTGGCGCCTTCGGTTTATTGCAATTCATATGATAAGCATGACAATATATATACGGCCGCTGTTTCTGATTTAAGGATAAGATTGCCCAAAGAACACATCCTGCATCCATTTTCTTTTGCCATAGAGATCTCTCTGGGGCTAAAATCACCCTCAGGCCCTATGAATACTGCTATATTTTTCTGCGTCAATCCTCTTAATATACTTTTCAAGGGTTTAGATTCTTTATCAAGGCTGGCAAATATCACGATGTCTTTTCGTTTTGAACCTGTCAAGGCGCTATTGAAATCAGTAATATCTGAAATAACGGGCAATATCCGCCTGCCGCATTGCTTGGAGCTGGCCATGCCTATCCTTTTCCATCTTTCTATTTTTTTACTGAAATCCTTGATTTCAGGCACGGTCCTGTCAGTTACTATAGGGACGATCCTCGCCACCCCTAATTCCACAGCCTTTTCAATTATAAAATCCATTTTTGCTTTTTTAGGAATTGCCTGATATAAAGTAATATGAAAAAGCATGTCAAGTTTAGAGCTTAACTCTTCTTTAATTTTTATAATAACCTCTCCTTTTCCAATCTCTTCAATGAAACATGAGTATTCCCTGCCATTTCCGTCAAATATATCAATCATATCCCCTTTTTTAAGCCTCATCACATCGCGGATATGATGAGCTTCTGTCTTATCTTTTATCTGTATTAAATTTTTTAAGGGGAATATTGACTCAGGCGGAACGTAAAAGCGCATGAAATAGGCATGTCCTTTTTTGTAGGTCCTTCGACTGCTCTTTATCCAGTCGCAGTCTCAGGATCAAATCCGCCTAAGGCGGATTTGGTGGACCTGAGCGGGATCGAACCGCTGACCTCTTCGTTGCGAACGAAGCGCTCTCCCAGCTGAGCTACAGGCCCAAATTTTGCTTCGCAAAATTTGATCTTGAAGCGGCGTTAAACAATCCGACAAATAGGAGGATTGTAACCGCTGAAAGACCTCCTCAACCACAAATCAAATAAGAGATCCTTCGGCAGCTAAAATGCTCGTAGTTACTCTTATTTTTTAACGCTGTCTCAGGATCAAATTTACTTCGTAAATTTGATTATACCATTTTTAATCTGTATTTGGAATATTTTTAGTCGCCTATCGAAGCCCTAGCCTATCGAAGCCCGACTCCCATAGGGAGTCGGGCTTCGATAGGCGCTAATTAGATCTTTAATTGAATGACGCCAGGCGGGGATAACAGCCGAAATAAAAAGTAATGATCTGGGTTGGATCTGTATAATAAGCCTTTATATAACCTGTCAGAATATTTCCTGTTTCTGTAAAATTAACCTCGGTAACGCTTACCTTAGGGATCAGATCTTCCTCAGCGCCGGAACCAACTCTAAAAAATATCTTTTTAACTGTAGCATCGTAGCGATATCTATAGTTTTCTACTCCGCTGGTGTAATTAGCGCTTGTAAGAGGGTCGCTGTCATTTATACTTATATCAAGCTGGATATCAAGTGGAGCTGCGCCGCCAGTTATCTGAAAAGGGGCTGTGTTTTTATACCCCATGCTTCTCATAACATGCTTATATATATGCTGAATAGCATATTGCGCTTCATAACCCGTTGTGACCTTCTGGGTAGCAGTGATGTAAAATTTCTGGCTGGCGACGTAAAGGCTTGATACCGCTAAAAATATAACGCTCAAGAGGAGCGTAGCAATCATCAGCTCCACCATTGTCAAGCCTGATTTATCCTTAAAAAGCCGGCTCATCCCAGTGCACCTTAATAATAACATGTTTATAACCATCAGCTGCGAAGCCTGTGTCAATTACATCATACTTAAGGGAGCGATTGGCTAACAACCCTAAAAACTCATCTCCTCTAAGGATAGTACCTATTTCAGACTCTAAGTGATCATCGAGGTCTGACGTAGTTGTAGTTAAATCCATCTGGGAATCTCTATATTTATAATCACTCCTCAATCTATCCAACGCCTCCATTGCAAAATTATATGCCTGCATTCTATGCCTTGCTAGATTAAGCAGGCGTTGCGCGCCAAAAAATGCGCTAAACACACCTGCGGCAAGCACACCTATAATCAATGCAGAAACAATTACTTCTGTAATAGTAAACCCTTTTTTATTCTGATATTGGGACATATCAAGGCGTGAAATATCCGCTATCTGCGGTTATGGTGCCGCCCTTGTCAATATAGACGGCTTTGCCGCTATATCTTCCTTCTTTTCTTGCGGCTTTGGCAGTAAAATCAGTTGTGGGTGCAGGAGCTGTTATTGAGTATATAAAATAACTATTTGTCTGGTCATTGGGATTTTCTATATTCAAGTCGGCTATGTCAGGCCAATACGTGCCGTATTCTAAGAAATATATCTTCTCCCCAGTTCTAATCAGATTCAAATTACTGGCAGCCTCTCCCAACTTTGCTTTTTCCATTGTTTTGACCAACATAGGAAGGGCGAGCGTGGCTACTATGCCTACAATAATAACAACTATCAATAATTCCGTAAGAGTAAAGCCAAATCCAGGCTTTCTGAATATCATATTACTCTTTCTCATAGCTGTATTTTATGAATATTCCTATATAACAGGCCCGCCTAGATTTTCGCTTCTGGTAAGTTTTCCTGTTATATTATCTGCCTGGGTCCATTTTACCCATGTGCCGGGATTGCCTACCCTGGTTGCAGTGACGCTGTATTTTCTTTTTGTGCTGGTAGTGCCGTTATCTATAAACGAATATACATATAACTTATTCACTATATTGTTTGGATTATCCACATCCAGCAATGAAAAATTACTATCTTCAGGCAAAGAACCGTTCTGATACCAGCACCTATCCAAAGCCACTCTTATGGCTCCTATATTTATCACTGCTTCCCCTGACCTGGCTTTTTCTATAGTGGCTGTGTATTGCGGCAAAGCTATGGAAGCAAGAATCCCTATAATTATAACAACAACTAAAAGTTCTAAAAGTGTGAAGCCTTTTTTATACATCAAGATGTCGGGCCGCCGAGATTTGCGCTTCTTAAAAGTTTTCCGGTAGTATTGTTTGTCTGCTTCCAACTTACTGTATAAGTATTTCCGCCGGAAGTGCGAGTAGCAGTTACAGTATATGCTCTCGTAGTAGCAGTGGTTCCATCATCAGTGATTGAATAGGTATACAACTTATTAACAACACTATTCGGATCATCTATGTCTAGGTTAGATATAGTAGTAGTGATGGCCCCGTTTTGATACCAATACCTGTCCAGAGCCGTCCTGATGCTTCCGACATTAGTAGCTGCTTCAGCAGACCTGCTTTTTTCTATAGTTGCAGTATATTGCGGCAAGGCTATCGCGGCAAGAATGCCTATGATTATTACAACTATAAGGACTTCTAAAAGAGTAAAGCCTCTTTGACGCATTTTTCTCTCCTTATTATTGGAGTCCGACTCCCATAGGGAGTCGGACTCCAAATATTATATTT
>JAHJGB010000127.1 GCA_018824725.1 Candidatus Omnitrophota bacterium | reverse complement strand
ACTCCCTGCGGGAGTCGGGCTCCCATAAAGGATATGGTTTATTGTTTTTTGAGCAGAACCTGAATTTTCACCAATGGCTTGCCTGGCGTTAATTCCGAGTTTTTTTCTTTCTTCCGGATTATCTAAAAGAAATTTCATGGCTGAATAAAGGCCTTCGCTATCCTCTGCTTCCAGGGCTGCTTTACATTCCAAAAGTATCTTTGCCGCATCCTGAAAATTAAACATATGCCTGCCGAATATTATAGGTTTGCCAAGACTTGCCGGCTCAATAGGATTCTGCCCGCCTTTTCTGACGAGGCTTTTGCCCACAAAAACAATATCACTAGCAGCATACATTGATTTCAGCTCTCCCATAGTATCCAGGATAAATATCGGCTGAAGGCTGGAGGTTGGAGGCTGAAGGCCAAGCGAAGAAACTTTCATAGTTTTAAATCCATTTTTAGTTAAACTTTTTTCTATTTCTTGGACGCGCTCTATATGCCGGGGGGCTATTAATAATCTCAGTTCCGGATAATCTTTTTTCAAATTTGAAAAGCAACCCGCCAGAATCCCCTCTTCTCCCCTATGCGTGCTGCCTGCTGCGATCAAAACCTCATTTTCGCTAATATTCATTTTTTTTCTAAGCTCTGTTCTTTTGGCGCCTGAATCGATCAATGGAATATCAAATTTCAGATTGCCTGTCACAAAAACCTTTTCTTCCGGAGCTCCGAGCGCGATAATCCTCTGCGCATCCAGGCCTGACTGCATCAGTATAAGAGAAAACTTTTTTAAAAGGCTTGATATAAAACATTTGCTTTTTTTATACCTGGGATAAGACCTGTTTGAAATCCTGCCATTCGCCAATATAAGCCTTGAGCCTGATTTATAAACCGAATGGATAAGGTTCGGCCAAAGCTCTGTTTCAAGGGAAATAAATATTTCGGGTTTAATCAGCTTTACAACCCTGTCTACTATAAAACTCAAATCGAACGGAAGGTAAAACACGCCTTCATCGCCTGCTGCTATTGTCCCTGCAACCTTATTTCCCGTATGCGTGACAGTGGAAAATAAAATCTTATACCCGGGATATGCCTTCCTTAAAAGAGGCGCGAGGATCCCTGCTGTTTTCGCCTCTCCTACGCTTACAGCATGCACCCAGATAATTTTATTTTTTGAACAGATAGCCTTTATTTTTTCAGGCAGAATCCCAAGCCTATCTTTCATCCCATACTTGTAACGCCTTGTAACCACAAGATACGGCAGATAGAATATGCCAAAAATAAAAAATGCTATATTATATAAAATTCTCATCGGTTATTCGTAATATGTAGCGCAGGAACTTTCTGATTCCCACACAGATACTGATTTTAGAATCAGGCCTTTTTCTCTGACGGAATCTTTGAGCTTTTGGTAGATGATCCTGGCTATATTTTCAGCAGAAGGGTTTTGTTTTTTAAAAACATCTAATTTATTCAGATATGCGTGGTCTAATTTTTTCAAAATATCCTTTAGCCTGGCTTTGAGTATGACAAAATCCACGGATATCCCTATATTATTGAGGGATTCTTTTTCAAATCTTGCCTCCACTTTCCAGCTGTGCCCGTGTAATGCCTCGCATTTACCCTTGTATCCCCTGAGGTTATGGGCGCTGGAGAAATCGCCTTTTATCAATATTTCATACATAATCCGCCCTTTCAGCCCTATTAATCTTTGTGCCTAAAAATTTTTCCCCGACCCTCACAAAATGTTCTATAGCATCTGTCGCAAAAAATTTATGGGCCGGTTTTTTTTGCTCTGACAGCTTTCCAAGCGCCATTAAAATATTATGAACTTCATCCGCCACAGAACTTGCGGAATCAACTATCTTTACATGCCTGCCCATAACCTTTGAAATCACAGGTTTTAAAAGCGGGTAATGAGTGCATCCCAATATCAGCGTATCTATTTTTTTAACCCTAAGCGGCTTGAGATATTTTTTAACAATATCGAAAGTAACCTCTTCTTTTAACCAGCCCTCTTCCACCAGAGGCACAAATAACGGGCATGCCTTTGACACTACCTCCACATCCCTGGAAAAATGCCTTATCTCTTTCTCGTATGCCTTGCTTTTTACTGTGGTATACGTGCCTATAATACCCACCCTGTTATTCCTTGTTATCTGGACAGCCTTTTCAGCGCCTGGCTTTATAACGCCCACTATGGGAATGTTGAATTCTTCTCTGAGCGCATCAAGGCTTGTGCTGGAAGCAGTGTTGCAGGCGACAACGATAAGCTTAACCTTGAATTTCATCAAGAAATCCGCGTTCTCAACAGAATATTTTTTTATTGTCTCTGGGGATTTTGTGCCGTATGGAACCCGTGCAGTGTCGCCCAGATACACTATCTCTTCGCTAGGCAGTTTCTTAAACATCTGCTTGACCACTGTCAGCCCGCCCACCCCTGAATCAAATATGCCGATTGGATGATTTCCCATAGTGTATTGTAGGTCCTTCGACGAATTTGGTGGAGGCGGCGGAATTCGAATCCGCGTCCTTCAATATCCCAACAAGAGTATCTACATGTTTAGTTCGCCTTTTAGTCTCGCTTGATATTCTCCGGCGAACGGGATAATATCAAGCAAAGTCTTTTCTATGCTCCTCGCCAGCCACTAAAAAACATAAAGTTGGCAAGCCAGCCTGCTAACGGCGTTTATCAGACCCCGCAGGCAAGATCTGTAAACGGGTTGCCTAATTAGGCAACAGCTACCGCCTCGCTAGAAGCAAGGATCGCTTCCGCTTCAGCTACTGCATTGTAGTTGGCGTTTAATTTGTGCCAGGTGTTTAATGAGGCCGCCTGACAACCTCAACATGCTGCCCTTATCAAGCCTATCAAAGTCGAAACCTTTCGCCCCCCCCTTCCTTTATTTTAATTTACTTCTCTTTGCCCTTGCTAAAGCTCTATCTGACTCTCTTTTTCTTATTGACTCGCGCTTGTCGTATTGCTTCTTGCCCTGCGCCAGGCCTAGCTCAACCTTTACAAACCCATTCTTAAAATAAGTCTTTAACGGAATAAGCGCTAAGCGTTTCTGTAAAATCTGGGCTGATAAATATTCTATCTGTTTCTTATGTAAAAGTAATTTCTTAGGCCTTAGGGCATCTTGTTCTTTACTATCATATTCATAAGGACTTACATGCATATGATAAAGAAAAATCTCGTCTTCTTCAACCTTTGCAAAGCTTTCAGCCAGGCTCGCTTTTCCTGAGCGTATTGACTTTACCTCTGTGCCTCTTAATTCAAGACCTGCCTCTACAGTCTCAAGTATAAAGAAATCGCGTCTGGCAGACCTATTGGTAATTACAGAATTATATTCCATATTCCAGGGATTCACTATACCAAAAAATCTTAGAGAAATCAAGGCAATTGACAGGCAGATTAAATGAAGGTATACTTTATAATCACAGTAGGCCAGGTTTAAACCTGGCCTACTACTAATCTGTGTTAATGCGGAAGTGGCGGAATTGGCATACGCGCAGGTCTCAGAAGCCTGTGGCTGTAAAGCCTTGAGGGTTCGACTCCCTCCTTCCGCACCAAAATAAAGGTAAAAATTAAACGGCTTTATCTGGCGTCCCACCATACAAATCCTGAGTTAAATCAGACTGCCAATATTCTTTGGTAGTAACATCCATAATCATAAGCTTTCCTGACCAACCAGCTCCAGTATCAATATTCCAAACATTACACGCATGGATCGGCTTTAAGGTATTGTAAAGTTCCGTTGTAGTGTGGCCGACAAAAATATCCTTGTAACTGCCAAGTTTGCACTCATTCCCTATTGACTGCATCTTCCAAACCATATCAAGAAGCATCCGATCCCAAACCAATACCTGCGTGCTGTGGCTTGATAACGATATATCCGGATTGAACCCGCCATGAACGAATATTTTGTCCTTAAGTTCAATCCAAAGCTGCCCGCTTTTTAAGAAATCAATGTGGGCCTTCGGCATAGGCCTGCCGCCATATGATGCGATCGTCCTATCACCACCCTGACTCGTCCATATTTTTGGCTTATTGCCGCGAACCGCCCAATCCAGCGCCCACATGTCGTGATTGCCGATTACCAAATCGCAATGCTTTACCTTTAGGAGTTCATCAATACACTGCCGCACCTCTGGATAACCATCGCATACATCGCCGATTACGATCAGCCCGTCTTTTATCCTATCGAACTCTGACCTTTCAAAGCATTGT
>JAHJGB010000126.1 GCA_018824725.1 Candidatus Omnitrophota bacterium | reverse complement strand
CTAATGTGCCTCAGACCTGCCTGACAGGGTGAGCCCAGACGTTTCGTTAAGTCTCGACCTGGTCCTGAGGAGCCCTTCGCCTATGCTCAGGGTAAACTCCGCGACGAAGGGCGAGAATCGGCGCGGAGCGAAGGACACCTCGCTGGGGCGTCCGAGCGTCTTTTCGAAAGCCTGCCAGGGCTAGCAAGTGTTGCAAGGGGTAAATTTTCACCTGAGCGAGCGGACTACTTATGGCTTTAGGTATGTTTTCAAGTATTGTCCGGTATATGAAGATGAAGCTTTGGCTATTTCTTCAGGTGTGCCGCAGGTTACTATATTTCCGCCTTCATCTCCTCCTCCAGGCCCCAGGTCTATGACATAATCTGCTGATTTTATGACATCCAGATTATGTTCTATTATCAAAACGCTGTTCCCTCCCTCTACTAGAGCATGCAATACCTTGAGCAGCCTGTCTATGTCTGCAAAATGCAGGCCTGTGGTAGGCTCATCCAGTATATAAAGGGTTTTACCTGTCCCTATCTTGCTCAGCTCTGCGGCAAGTTTTATCCTTTGCGCTTCTCCTCCTGAAAGCGTTGTCGCAGATTGCCCTAACTCAATATACCCAAGCCCTACCTCGCAAAGCGTTTTAAGCTTCTGATGAATATGCGGGATATTTTTAAAAAGTTCCATCCCGTCTTCAACTGTCATTTCCAGGACATCGGCAATTGATTTTCCTTTATAAAGAACCTGCAGGGTCTCGTGATTATACCGCCTGCCGTCACAAACTTCGCAAGTCACATAAACATCAGGCAGGAAATGCATTTCTATCTGCTTGATGCCATCTCCCTGGCACGCCTCGCATCTGCCGCCTTTAACATTGAAACTGAACCGGCCGGGTTTATACCCCCTCATCCTGGATTCAGGAAGTTTTGCGAATATATCCCTTATAAAAGAAAATACTCCTGTATACGTGACCGGGTTTGAACGCGGGGTCCTGCCTATGGGCGATTGGTCAACAACAATAACCTTATCCACCTGATCCACGCCTTCAATCTCATCATGCGCTCCGGGTTTTTCCTTAGACCCGTAAAGTTTTTTCGCCAGAGCTTTATATAAAATATCATCCACCATCGTACTTTTGCCTGAACCGGACACCCCTGTTATGCACACAAAAAGGCCAAGCGGTATCTGGACGTCTATATTTTTAAGATTATGCTCTCTTGCGTTCCTGATCACAATAGACCTGTTTTTTATTGCCTTGCGCCTTTTCTCAGGCGCATCTATCTTTAATTCTCCGCGCATATAACTGCCTGTCAGAGATTCTTTTGAATTTATAATGTCGTCAATAGAACCTTTTGCTACCACATATCCGCCGTGTTTGCCTGCGCCAGGGCCAAGATCTATAATATAATCCGCATTCCTTATCGTAGCTTCATCGTGCTCAACAACTATCAGCGTGTTTCCTAAATCTCTCAATGCCTTCAGCGTATCAAGAAGTTTTGCATTATCTTTTTGATGAAGGCCTATGCTTGGCTCGTCCAGCACATAAAGAACACCTACTAGTCCCGCCCCTATCTGAGTTGCCAGCCTTATCCTTTGCGCCTCTCCTCCGGAAAGAGTGGAACTGATTCTATCAAGCGTAAGATAATCAAGTCCGACATTAGTCATAAAACTAAGCCTCTCGCGTATTTCTTTTAAAATCTGGCGGGCAATTGTCTCCTGCGTTTGGGTGAGTTTTATATCCAAAAAGAATTTTTTTGCGTCTCTGATTGAAAAACCAGAAATATCGCTGATGGATATGTCATTTATCTTTATTGAAAGCGCTTCAGGCTTTAATCTCTTGCCTTTACATTCAAGGCAAGTAGAGATAGTTGTGTATTTATTTATTTCAGCTCTCATGAATTCGCTGTCTGTGTCTTTTAATCTCCTCAATAGATTAGGTACAACCCCCTCAAAATGGAGCCCACCCAGGGTTCCTGTAGGCGGAATACTGAGCCCCGATTTTATCGGGGCGAATGTATAAACACCCCATTCTGCTCTTTTTGAACCATATAAGATAACATCTCTTATTTTTTTAGGGATTTTATCAAAGGGAGTATCTATACCAAAACCGTATTCCTGCCCAAGCTTTCTTAAAAGCCTTCTGTAGTGAAGCACTATTCTCATTCCGCCTACCCGCCATGGCCTTATTGCCTCTCTTAAAGATTTTGTTTTATCAGGTATGACGAGATCCGGATCTATATCCATTATAGTGCCCAGGCCATCGCATGAACTGCAGGCGCCATAAGGGCTGTTAAAGGAAAACATCCTGGGTTCTATTTCTTCATAATTCACCCCACATTCAGGGCACGAGTATAATTCGCTGAAAAGTTCATCTTCCTTATCAGCTTTATTAACCAACAACAGCCCCTTGCCCACCTTTAAAGCTGTTTCTACAGAATCCGCGAGCCTTTCTCTTATTCCTTTTTCAATCACAATCCTGTCTACCACGACCTCTATATCATGCTTCTTAAATTTATCCAATTTTATACATTCGCCCGCCACAGAAACAATGGCGGGCTTAGTATTCCGCCCACAGGAACCCCGGGCTTTAGCCAAAGTGGGCTCCATTTTCTCATCCAGAGAAACCATGCTGCCGTCTAACTTTATTCTCACAAATCCTTGTTTTTTTAATTCGCTGAAAAGGCTGTGGTACTCGCCTTTCCTGCCCCTCACAATAGGAGCAAGTATAATAACAGCTGTCCCGTCCGGATATTTTAAAATCCTGTCTACTATTTCATCCTGGCTTTGCTGTTTTATTTCCCGCCCGCATTTGTAGCAATAAGGCTTTCCTATGCGGGCGAAGAGAAGCCTTAGATAATCATATATCTCTGTAGTGGTACCTACTGTAGAGCGCGGGTTCCCGCCTGCCTTTCTCTGTTCAATAGAAATAGCTGGGGACAGGCCTTCTATGCGTTCCACGTCAGGCTTTTCAAGCTGTTCCAGGAACTGTCTCGCGTAGCTAGACAGGCTCTCTACATATCTGCGCTGGCCTTCTGCGTATATCGTATCAAACGCAAGGGAGGATTTTCCTGAGCCGCTAAGCCCTGTAATCACCACCAGCTTGTTACTGGGAATCTCGAGATTTATATTCTTAAGATTATGCTCTTTCGCCCCAAATATTTTTATAAACTTATCTTCCATAGATATCTCTTTACTATCGAAGCCCGACTCCCATAGGGAGTCGGGCTTCGATAGTCCACTCTAGTTAAGTCAGGTCTTTCATAACCAATGCATAGACATTTGCTGTTTTCACAAGACTGCTTATGCAAACAAATTCATCATCGCTATGCCATTTTCCCCCGCCGCTTGCGCTGTAACCAAGAGTGGGTATGCCCTTCCACATGAAATACCGCATATCAGTTGCGCCGGGCATCACGCTGAAATTCGCATATTTGCCTGTTGTAATCTTTACGGCATCAGAAACTACTTTAAAAAATACATCATCTTTTCCGGATATTGCAGGCCCTTCTTGCGAAATAAATCTTATATTAACCTTTGAATCTTTGTACCCGGCATCAAACTTTTTAATAACAGCCTCTATTTCTTTTTTCGCGGCACCTATACTTTCTTCCGGTATAAGCCGCCTGTCTATACTGAATTTTACAGCCCCAGGAACCACATTTATTTTTACCCCTCCCTCTAAAAACCCTCCCATCACAAAAGTCGCGCTTTTAGAAACAGCATCCCGCATGCTATGCCGGGTTTTTCTTTTAGAGATTTTCTTTTTAAGTTTTCCAAATTCATTCACAAGCATGTTCATTCTTTCAAAGGAATTGACGCCTTTGTGAGGCATAGAACCGTGAGCTGATTTGCCTAGGATCTCTACCTCAGCCCATAAAACGCCTTTATTCCCCATCGAAACATAATTTCCCGAGCACCCTTCGCTCATCGCATAATCAGCTTTTACAAAGCCCATCCCGACCAGGTAACCAAGGCCTGTCCTTCCGCCTATCTCTTCGTCAGGCGTAAAAGAAAGCTGTATATTTATTTTGGGCTTTATGCCGCACTTCTTTAATGCCCTTATTGCGAACAATACGCTTGCAATATTTCCTTTCATATCTTCTGAGCCGCGGCCATAAATCTTCGCGCCTTTTATTACTGCCACGAAAGGATCCGTTTTCCATTTATCAGTAGCAGGCACCACATCGTAATGAGAATTTATGTGGAATGTTTTTTCCGCCCCTGTATCCAGATCAGCTACCAAACTCACTCTTTTAGAGCCATATCTTACGCCGAATTTATTTAACACATTTTTCGGCGTAACATATTTTTTTGTAGACAACCTCAGTTTCCTGCACTCCTTTTCAAGAAAACACACCATCTCTTCATAGTTTTTACCGGGCGGATTCACTGTAGGAATTTCTATTAATTTTGAAACAAGATTAATCGCATATCTCTTATTTTTTTTAAAATAATCTTTTAGCCTGGTTTCTACGCTCTTGAGCATTTCTATTTCCCCTCCAGCTTATCCGCTTCATTATATTCCGACTCAGCCTTTTTTAAAAGCCCTTTATGCTTATAGATATTGCCAAGCATTCTATGCGCGCCTGCATTATAAGGGTCCAAAGCCAGATATTTTATAAATTGCCGCATAGATTTTTCTATGTAGCCTTTTTCATAATACACAAGCCCTAGCATATAAGAAGCCTGTCTCAAGTAAGGATTCAGCCCAGCTGATTTTTCAAGCGCACTAATCCCTTCTTCTTTTTTACCCATGCGCAAATAAGCCGTACCCTTATTGCAATAAAGCTCTGCTGATTCAGGATAATATTTTAAGAACCTGTCTATGATATCAAGGGCGTTTTCGTGCCGTCCGGCATTAATATAAATAGCAGCAAGATTATTACCTGCTTCTAAAAATTCAGGATTTGCCTCTATGAGTTTTATATAAACCTCTTCCGCCGGCTTAGCCTCTCCTATCTTTTCGAAAAAACCAGCTATGCTCAAACATTCATCAGATTTTTCTATTTTCTTTTTGCTAAAATCTATCCTGAATTCTTCTATCGCCTTTTTATTTTCCGGCACATCATGTAAAAATACTGCGGAGGTTTCATCGTAATGCACCAGGGCCCACCCTTTATCTTTATGTAAAAATCTCAATAACCGCTCTGTGCCGCTGAATAAATGCCTGATAAGCGCGATATTAAAATGATATTTTTCCTGAAGGCTCTCCCATTCATCAGGATAATTTTGAGCCCTCTTATATAGTTGATAAAAATCATTTTTATATAACTCTGTCCTTACGTCTATGAATACCCTTTTCTCAGGATAAAATCTATACGCTATATAATGCCCGAAATCAATGCTGTTAAAAATTCGGCCTTTTATGTTCTCGCGCTCTAAAAAATCGCAAGCCTTTTTAGGCGTCAAAAGCCCTATCATCCCGGATCCTGTCTTTCTGAACGCAGACTGTTTTGTAAACTCATAATATTTATTTGAAATAAAAAAATATATCCCTGCTAGAATAACCAACAGGACCGCTCCATAATATTTTTTATCAACTATATTTTTAGCAACCCCTGCCTCGTTTAAATTAATAACGGCCAGCGGCATAGCCATAAATATAAAGACAGGCATATTTCTTACTGCCGCGTAAGAAGCTGCAAACGAACCCAGAAAAATTAAAACATGCTGTATCCTGGCCTTCTTTAGATTTATTAAAAATGTTATGCTGGACAGAATAGCTAATACCCAGAAAAAAACATACCTCCCAAAGCTGGCATTGATAGGCATCATTAATTCATGCACATCCTGCATGTAGGCTTTTTGCTGATTAAAAATCCCTATTAATATTTTTATAGGATAAACAGCGCCTTTATAAAAATATGGATTGATGCAACACGCAAGACAGGTGAAACCCAATATCAATCCTAATCTTTTAACTTTTTTAAAATCCCTTAAAGCAAGGCTCCCGATGCAATATAAAAATATCAACACAGGGCCTAATATGAAATAACCGTGCAGATTTACCCATAATATTTGAAGAATGGGGAGCAGATAAAATTTTTCTTCGCTTTCAAGCACATAAAAAAACAGGCATAAAAATAAATATGAAAAAATCTCGGGCCTTGCAAATGACCTGTAACCAAAGGCAAAAACAGAGAGTACTATAAAAAAGAGTGCATAAACAAGTTTTTTATATTTGGAAACTATGAAAAACAGCAAGATAAGAAAACATAAAGATACGACAACTGCCTTGAGCATATTTACGCCCAGCCAGCCGAATTTAGCAAAAATAATATAAAATATAATCTGAGAAAGCCATTCATGGTCTACCCATGGCTGGTTTTCCAACGTATAAGAAAAAATATCCGTTTGCGGGATATTAAAATTTTTTAAAATATATTCGCCTGTTTTAAAGTGGCACCATAAATCAGAGTCAACTATGGTGTTTATCTGAGAGATAAAAAGAAGCGTAAAAAGCAGGATTAAAACTAGAAGACGCATTGATTGAATTCTGAATTTCGGAGTCCCGCACCTTTTTTTAAAAAGGTGCGGGACGCGAATTAAAAACTTTTATCTTTTTTTCTTTTTCTTTCCGCCGCGAGCCATCTTAGCTCTGGAGATATCTCCGTGTTTATCGATAAAATAAAGATATCCCTTCTGCTTCTTTATTCCGCATTTCATTACTTTTTCCATCCTTAATCACCCCCTCCCTCTTTATGATTTTATATCAAATTATTTCTTTAAGCTTGGCGATCGCTGAAAAAATTGCCAATTGACTGGTCTTAGGATTATTTTTGGAAGGCAGATTTTCTGTCTTTGTCCATAACCTTCCAAACTCGCCTTCTATTTCTATCTCATGGGTATTTTTTGTGTAATCAGGGGAAGTGAATATCTTTACGTTTGTTTTGTCTGCTCCGATTCCGCATATACTCAATGTAACAGCCACGTTTATATTCTGAGGAAAATATTTTATCGCATCCCTGGCTGTGCCGGAATATATCAGAGTCTCTTTATCTATTTTTTCTATATTGATATTTTTTTCTTTTAAATGCGGAGAGCCTGCAAGGCCTTTCAATGGCTTCCTGGTAGTAAGGGTCACACTTTTAACTGCGCCTGTCATTGCTGATTTTAATCCATCCAGCCCGCATATGGCGCCGCTAGGGATATGTATGCTCGAATGGCCTGAATTTATTTTTTCAATAAGCTGCGGTTTCCTTAAAAGTCCGCCTGTGCTCATAATAAGCGCGTCTTTTTTTAAAGCATTTGCCTTTTCAGCTATATCTCCAGAGATCTCCCCGGATGCCGCTTCTATTATAATATCGGATTTATTAATTATCTCTTCTATAGATGCTATCAACGGCTTCGGCTTTATTCTGTTGGAAAGCCCTTCTGCTTTCCTGAAATCAATATCAGCGACAGCTATTATCTTTAATTTATCGCCTAGATTCCTGGATATGTAATCCGCTATCTCGGAACCCATTGCCCCGCAGCCTATTATGCCTATTTTTTTAAGTTTCATATAACTCATGGGAGTCCGACTCCCTATGGGAGTCGGACTCCCATAGTAACTAATACCCGGCCAGGCTGGCCCCTGGTTTTTCTCCGGAAACATTTAACATGCGTTCCAGGGCTTTATAAGCCTTATCCCTTATATCGCCGCTTATCCTGATCTCGTGTTCCATTGCCTCAAGAGAATGAGCAACCCATCCAAGTGTGGTCAATTTCATTGTGGGGCATACCAATCTGTCTGTGGACATGTAGAAAATCTTCTCCGGATTGTCTTTTTTCAATCTGTAAAGCATGCCTGACTCAGTGGCTATAATAAACTCTTTTGATTTAGAGGCATTGACATACTTAAACATCCCGCCGGTAGAGCATATGTGATCGCTTACGCTCAATACGTCAGGATTACATTCCGGATGCGCCACCACTTCTGCTTCAGGATGATCTGCCTTGGCCTTAAAAATCTCTTCTTTTGAAACCCTTATATGCGTAGGGCAGAATCCTTCCCACAGGATTATCTTTTTATCCGGCACATTTTGCTGGACATATCTTCCCAGGTTTTTATCAGGCACGAATATAACTTCTTTGTAGTCTTTAAGGGATTGGACTATCTGGATGGCATTTGAAGACGTGCAGCATATGTCGCTCTCAGCCTTTATTTGAGCGGAAGAATTGACATAGCATACAACTGCAGCGTCAGGATATTCATTTCTTTTTTCTCTTAACCGCTCAACAGTGACCATATCTGCCATAGGGCAACCCGCCTCTTTCACGGGCAGGAGCACTATCTTGTCAGGATTCAGTATGGATGCGCTTTCTGCCATAAAATCCACGCCGCAGAAAACAATAACCTTTGCGTCCGCTTTGACCGCAGCCTGGCTGAGCGCCAGAGAATCACCGCTTATATCCGCTATATCCTGAACTTCGTCGCGCTGATAATTGTGCACTATTATTACAGCGTGCTTTTCTTTCTTAAGCTTCAGGATCTTTTTCTTAAGATTTTCTTTATACTTCAGATCGTCTTCTTTCTTATAAGGATGAGGTGTCATAGAGATCCTTTAGTCGGTTAAGGGTCATTTCTTACCCGTTATTTTATTCTTATCGTTTACAAAAATAACCTTCGGCTTAAACACAACAGCGTCCTTTGCCTCCATCATGGCATAAGATATCACCAGAATCCTGTCTCCCACCACTGCCCAGCGCGCCGTCCCTCCGTTCATGCAGATAACTCCTGACCCTTTCTTAGCGGGTATCACATAAGTCTCCAGCCGACTTCCGTTATTCAGATTTACTACCTGCACGCGCTCATTCGGGATTATATCCGCTGCATCCAGAAGATCCTCGTCTATTGTAATACTGCCCACGTATTCCAGATTGGCCTCTGTGACTATCGCTCCCTGTATCTTTGATTTGTAAACAGTCCTGAGCATCATATTTTATCCTCCTATTTGAATGGCAGGCTAAAGCCTGCCCTACACAAAGCTGCCGCAAGGGCCTTCATAAATAGGCAGGTTAAAACCTGCCTATTCTCGGCCTTTGCCTTAATATTATATTATCTATCAATCTCGTATTTCCGACCCGCGCAGCTACTGCAGCCAATGCCATGCCGGAAATTTTTTTAATAGCCTTCAGTTCCTTTATGTCAACTATAAATATATAATCTATTTTAGCGTCGGGTTCTTTACCTATAACCTCTTTCATTTTGCTGATTATCTTTCCGGAATTTTTTTCTCCCTGATCAAATAATCTTTTTGCAAGCCTTAAAGCCTTATAAAGCGAGGCGGCCTGAACCCGCTCTGAGCTACTAAGATAAACATTTCTTGAGCTCATGGCCAATCCGTCTTTTTCCCGGACAATAGGCATTACCTTTATATCCACATCCATATTAAGGTCTTCTGCCATTTTTTTGATCACGATTGCCTGCTGGGCGTCTTTTTGTCCGAAATATGCAATATCAGGCATTGCGATATTAAAAAGTTTTGTAACCACTGTGGTTACTCCGCGAAAATGGCCTGGCCTGGAGGCCCCGCATAATTTTTCAGTAATTCCTTCCACGCTTACATGGGTAGAATAATCGTCCGGATACATATCTTTAGCTTCCGGGACAAAAATTATATCAGCGTCTTCTTTTTTGCAGATATCCAGATCTCTTTTCAGGTCTCTTGGGTATTTTTTAAAATCTTCCTTGGGCCCGAACTGGGCTGGATTTACAAAAATACTGACAATAACACAATCTGTGTCCTTTTTAGCTTTTCTTACGAGGCTTGCATGGCCTTCGTGCAAAAACCCCATAGTGGGCACAAGGCCTATTGTCTTATTGCGCTTCTTTATTTCAGAAACTTTTTTTGCCAAAGATCTTACGCTTCTATATACCTGCATATATCTCTTTTAAAGGTTTCATTACAAATTCCCGGTCACGCATCCTGGAATGAGGAATCTTTAAACCAGGTTCATCTATCTCTTTATCCCCGTATAAAAGTATGTCTAAGTCTATTGTGCGCGCAGCGTTTTTAACCAGCCTCTTGCGGCCCAATTCATTTTCTATTGCCTGTAATTTTGCTAGCAGTTCTCTTGGTTCAAGCTCTGTTTCTAGTTCTAAAGCCCCGTTAAGATATTTACCCTGCCTTGGCCCTCCCACAGGATCTGTTTCATAAATGCTGGAAGCTCTTTTTACCTCTATACCTTTTATCGACTTTAATTTCTTAATCGCGCTTTCTATATATTTTTCCCTGTCCCCTAAATTAGAGCCTATACCTATATAACAAAGCATAAACAATATTTTATAACTCAAAAGTAAAAACGAAAAAGTCAAAACCGCAATTAAAAATTCAAAATTTTCAATGCCTGTTTTTTTAATTTTAACTTTTAAGTTTTGGTTTTACCTTTTTACTTTTGACTTTTACCTTAAAGCTTTTGTTAGATTACCTTCTTCAACCTGTTAACTGCCTCGATGATCCTCTCTTTGGAAACAGTAAGCGCAAACCTTACATAACCTTCTCCGCTTTCTCCGAATCCTACGCCTGGGGTTATTATAATATCCGCTTTATCAAGGACCATCCCTGCGAAATCAATAGAAGATTTATGTTTCTTCGGAAGCCTTGCCCATACATAAAACGTGGCTTTTGGTTTAGTTATAACCCAGCCGAGTTTATTTAACCCATCCACCAGGGCATCTCTTCTTTCCTGATATACTTTATTCATCCTCCCGAGATGTTTATCTGCTATATCCAGCGCGGTCACCCCGGCCATCTGAACCGCATTAAATACGCCCGAGTCTATATTGGATTTTACTTTTGCCAGGCCTGCTATGATTTTTTCATTGCCGCACGCAAACCCCACCCGCCACCCTGTCATGTTGCATGTTTTTGAAAGGGAGTGAAATTCCGCTCCCATCTCTTTACCGCCCTCTACTTTTAGAAAACTGGCAGGCCTGTAGTTGTCAAACGATACTTCAGAATATGCGGCGTCGCTGGCTACGATAAGATTATATTTTTTCGCAAAAATAGCCACGTCTTCGAAAAAACCTTTTTCGCAGACACTAGCCGTGGGATTATTCGGATAGTTTATATAAATTATTTTCGCTTTTTTAAGAGCTTGCTTTTCTATTCTTTTTAAATCCGGCAGAAAATTATTCTCCTCTATTAAAGGCATTAAATAGGGCGTACCTCCCGCCAGGATAGTGCCGCCTTTATACGGAGGATAACACGGGTCAGGAACCAATGATACGTCTCCCGGATTTATAAATGCGAGCGGCAGATGGCTTATGCCTTCTTTTGAGCCTATAAGAGGGAGGATTTCTTTTTCAGGATCAAGGATAACTCCGAATCTTTCCCTGTACCACCCGGCAATCCTCTCCCTGAAGATAGAGCTTCCCTGGTCCAGGGGATAATGATGATTTTTTGAATCCTGGGCTGCTTTATAAAGAGAGTCTACTATCTCTCTTGGCGTAGGTTCATCAGGATCTCCTATGCCAAGGTCAATAATGTCGTGGCCTTCAGCGGTCGCAATTCTTTTTGCCTTGTCTATCTCAACAAATAAATAAGGCGGTAATAGATTTAATCTATCGCTAAGCTTAAACTCCATTTCTCTTCACCCTCTATTAACTCAAAAGTAAAAATGAAAAAGTCAAAACCACAATTAAAAATTTTATTCTCTTTGCTGGCTTTCTATTCTTTAATTTTAACTTTTGAGTTTTGGTTTTACCTTTTTACTTTTGACTTTTTACTTTATCTCTATAACATCTGCCATAGTATAAAGCCCGGGCTTTTTGCCTGCTAAAAACTTTGCCGCATCCAGCGAGCCTTTTGCAAACGCATCCCTGGAATGAGCCCTGTGCGTCAATTCTATTCTTTCTGCCTTGCCTGCGAATATAACAGTATGGTCTCCTACTATATCTCCCAGCCTTATAGAATGAATGGGAGGCGTTTTGCCTTTTGCTTTAGAAACAGCCTCACCCAACCGTTTAGCTGTCCCGCTCGGAGCATCTTTTTTCTGATTATGATGGGCTTCCACTATCTCTATCTCGTAATCCTCTCCCAGAGCCCTGGCAACTTCTTCTGTGATTTTAAACATCAGATTAGCGCCTACGCTCATATTCGGAGAAAAAACAACTGGCATTTTTTTGGAAGCATCTTTAATCTTTTCTACTTCGTCTTTGGAAAATCCCGTAGTCCCTATGACCATGGCTTTTTTATTCTTAACCGCTGTTTCCAGGTGTTCCAAGGTAGCTAGGGGCGCTGTAAATTCTATCAAAACATCGCAAGTCCCAGCGATTTTATTAAAATCAGATTCCACCTTTTTGCCTATTTTCCCGGCAGAAATGATCTCTCCTATGTCTTTCCCCACCGCCGGACTGGAAGAAGCCTCAACAGCTCCTGCTATTTCAAAATTTTTATCCTGGCTGGCAAGCGCCCCGATCCTGGCCCCCATCCTGCCCGATATCCCGCTTATAATAATCCTCACCATTATCTCTTCTCCTTTTAAAAGAAATTCAACAAAGTCGTTTATTCACTATGGGAGCCCGACTCCCATCGGGAGTCGGGCTCCCTACTTGTTTAGAGCAGGCCGTAATCCTCGAGCGCTTTTTTAAGTTTTTCTAAATTTGCTTCAGCCATCGAGCATAAAGGCAGCCTTAATCCAGGCTCTATCATGCCCATAAGGCTCATTGCCGTCTTAACAGGTATTGGATTGGTTTCCAAGAATACCGCTTTTACCAAAGGCAAAAGCTTATAATGCAATTTTCTTGCGCCTTCCAGATCCCCTTTTTTGAATTTCGCCACCATATCTGCCACATCTTTGGGCACGATATTATTTACAACCGATATAACGCCTGTCCCGCCTATTGCCATTAAAGGCAGAGTGAGCCCATCATCCCCTGATATGAGGTCAAATTTCTCTCCGCATAAATAACGTATCCTGGCCATCTGTTCCAGATTTCCGCTTGATTCTTTCACTCCGACTATATTTTTTACTTTGCTTATCCTGGCCATTGTCTCAGGCTCTATATTCACGCCTGTCCTTGAAGCAATATTATAAACAATCATGGGAAGATCGACTTCTTCCGCTATTGCCTTAAAATGCAGATAAAGCCCCTCCTGCGTTGGTTTGTTGTAATAAGGAGAGACTTGCAGCGATGCATCTGCGCCTGCTTTTTTTGCGTGCTCTGTAAGCATCAAAGCTTCCGCGGTGCTGTTTGAGCCTGTCCCCGCAATAACTTTTATCTTTTTATTAGCGGCTCCTATGACAATTTCTATGACCCTGTCGTGCTCTTCATAAGAAAGCGTTGCGGATTCGCCCGTTGTGCCGCATGGCACAATGCCGCTTGTCCCGTTTTTTATATGGAATTCCACAAGTTCTGCTAATTTTTTTTCATCTACTTTGCCTTTTTTAAAAGGCGTTACCAATGCAACCATTGCGCCTTCAAACATAAATACCCCCTTGGAATACGATTTTAGCTTCGCCTTCCAGATAAACATTCTTAATTTTATTCTTTATATTATCAAATTCCACTTTTAGAACCCCGCCTTTTGTATGCACATTTACCTTTACCCTTAACCCATGCCCCGTACCCGAACGAAGTAAGTGGTTCGGAGCTTCACCTTTTACCCTGCTAATTATTGCCGACGCCACAGACCCTGTTCCGCACGCAAGGGTCTCTCCCTCCACACCTCTCTCATAAGTACGTATCTTTATATTGCTGTTATCTATTGTCTCTACAAAATTTACATTAGACCCTTTTGGCTTAAATTCATCATGATACCTTATCTGCGAACCTATGGAATCCACGTTTATCTTATCCAGCCCTTCTACAAAAACTACTGTATGAGGCACGCCTGTATTTATAAAATTCGCTTTTATTTCTCTGCCGTTCACATTGATAGGAAAATCTAATTTTAAATCCCTGGGCTCTTCCATCTTTATTTTAACCCTATCTTTGGCAGTTATCTCGCCATCGTATAACCCGGCTTTTGTTTCCACCTTAAATCTTTTACTTATGCCCTTATGCGCTTGTGCGCTTACGCGCCCATATGTTTTTACATATAATATTGCGCATCGCAATCCATTGCCGCACATCTCTGCCTCGCTGCCGTTTGCGTTGAATATGCACATCCTGAAATCAGCTATCTTTGATTTCTCCAGTACAAGCATCCCGTCAGCGCCGATTCCGGTCTTTCTATCGCACAATCTTTTTGCAAGCGCATTCAGGCCTTTGAGTCCGGAGTCAATTACCGCAAAATCATTCCCAGCCCCAACCATTTTTGTAAAATTCACTTTTACCATCTACTATCTCCCGGATACTCCGCAATGTTGAAATTATAGTTCGGTGCGAATCAAGTCTTCGTATGTTTCTCTGCTTCTTATAAGTTTTACCTTAGAGCCATCTACCATAACCTCACTAACCCTGGGCCTTGAATTGTAATTGCTGGACATGCTAAATCCATACGCCCCGGCTCCCATGACGCTTAATAAATCTCCTTCTTTAAGGCCTATAAATTTTCTATCTTTGCCTAAAAAATCTCCGCTTTCGCATATGGGCCCGACCACATCAAAAATTTTAATCTCTTCGGAATTTGAATAAGAGCAGGATTTTACCGGCAATATCTCATGATACGCGCCATAAAGGTTCGGCCTTATGAGGTCGTTCATCCCGGCATCAACAATCGCGAATTTTTTTCTGGGCGTTTCTTTTATATACTGAACTTTTGTTACAAGAACGCCTGCGTTTCCCGCGATAAACCTGCCAGGTTCCATAATAATATTGGCCTTGGCTTTTTTAAGTACGGGTAAAACAGCTTTTGCATATTCTTTGGCGGTTTGCGGACGCTCCTCGGAATATATTATACCAAGCCCGCCGCCTATATTAAGCCACCTGACGCCTGCTCCATGGCTTTCCAGGTCTCTTATGAAATCCACCACCCTTTCCATAGCCCTGATAAAAGGCCCGGCTTCTACTATCTGCGAACCGATATGCATATGGATGCCGGATATGCTAAGATTTTTATATCTGTTTCTTTCCAGAAATATTTTCCTGGCAGTTTCAAAATCAATCCCGAATTTATTCTCTCCATGGCCTGTTGTGATATATTTATGTGTGCTGGCTTTTACGTCAGGATTGATTCGGATAGCCACTTTCTGCTGTATCCCAAGCCTGGCTGCAACTTTATTTATTAACTCAAGCTCAGGAATCGACTCGACATTAAAGAAAAATATATGATGCCTTATGGCTATTTCTATCTCTTTTTCTGTTTTACCGACTCCGGCGTATACTATTTTTTTAGAAGCTACTCCTGTTTTTAACGCCCTGTAAAGTTCTCCTCCTGAGACAATATCCAGCCCTGCGCCTTCTTTTACAAGGGCTTTACAGATACTGAAGTTTGAATTAGCCTTCATTGAAAAACATATCAGAGGATTAATCGCGCTAAAGGCCTCTTTTATTTTTCTGTAATGGCTTATCAGGGTATTGCGGCTATAGACATAAAGCGGCGTACCGTATTTTCCGGCCAGCTCTTCTATGCTTACAGACTCGCAATAAAGATTATTATGTTTGTAATTAAAGTCATGCATGTTTTAATTGTTTCTTTACCTGTTTTTGGCTTGTGCCGCCGAAAGAGTTTTTCAAACTGACTGACTCTCCAGCGTCTAAAAGCCTGTAAACATCTTTATTAAATTTTGAACTGAAAAACCTGAGCTCTCTCAATGAAATCTCCGATAATTTCAATTTCCTTTGAAGAGCGTACGCCACAATCTTGCCTGCGATATCATGGCTTTCCTTAAGCGGTATTCCCTTTTTTACAAGATATTCCATTATGTCTGTAGCATAAATAGACTCATCCTGTAAAAGCTCGCCTGCCCTGTCTTTATTGACCTTTAAGCTCTTAAACAGGGCTGTTAAAACTTCGAGAGAGCTTTCTATGGTTTCTATCGACTTGAACAAGGGCTCTTTGTCCAGCTGCATGTCCCTATTGTATGTAAGCGGAAGGCCTTTCATAATAGTCGCGACCTCTACCAGGCTTCCGTAAAGCACGCCACATTTACCCCTTACGAGTTCCAGCACATCAGGATTTTTCTTCTGCGGCATCATGCTGGAACCGGTGCAGAATTCATCGCCTATATCCAGAATGCCGAAGCCCTGTGAATTCAGTATAATAAAATCCTCGGACATCCTGGAAAGGTGCATCCCCAAGATTGCCAGGACGGATATAATTTCTATAACAAAGTCCCTGTCGCTCACAGCATCCATGCTGTTCGATGAAACCTTTGAAAATCCCAGCTCTTTAGCCGTAAAATTCCTGTCTATGGCTAAACTTGTGCCGCTTATCGCGCATGAACCAAGAGGCAAAACATCCAGCCTTTTTTTGCAATCGCTAAGCCTGTCCATATCCCTTCCGAGCATCTCGCAATAAGCCATCATCTGATGGCTCAATAGTACCGGCTGGGCATTTTGAAGATGCGTGAAGCCAGGCACGACTACATCTATATTCTTTTTTGCAAAACTCTTTATAGAATCCTTTAACCCTTTTAAAAGCGCGGCTATAGAATCTATTTCTTTCTTGCAATACATCCTTGTGCCTAAAGACACCTGGTCATTCCTGCTCCTTGCGGTATGCAACATCCCGGCAGGCTTGCCTATTTTTTTATCCAACGCATTCTGTATCACGGTATGGATGTCCTCAGCGTTTGAGTCTATTTTGAACAAACCTTTTTCAATCTGGCTTAAAATAAAATTCAAACCTGAAACAATTTTAGCCGCATCTTTTTTCGGTATAATATTGCACTTGCCAAGCATTTTAGCGTGCGCAATGCTACCCAGGCAGTCATATTCAGCTAATTTTTTATCAAACTGAATTGACTTAGTGAATTCTTCGACCAAAGGATTTGTCTTTTTATTAAACCTTCCGCCCCATAATTTATTTTTCATAAATATCCTTTTGGCATATTGTAGGGGAGGGTTTTAAACCCTCTCCTACGCAGCATTTGTCTTTATTTCTTATAAGGCATGCCCCACACTTTTATAAATCCTTCAGCTATGGACCTGTCAAACTTATCGCCCTTTTCGTACGTAGCCATTTCACTCTTATATAATGAATACGGCGATTTCCTTGAAACAACGCTTGCAACGCCTTTTAATAATTTCACTTTTACAGTACCTGCGACATATTTTTGGGTATCGTTTATAAATGCGTCCAATGCCTTTTTTAAAGGCGTGAACCATAAACCGTAATAAATAAGCTCTGCGTATTTTAAAGCGATTATTTCTTTAAAATGCAGGAGTTCCCTGTCCAGCACAAGGCTTTCCAGGTCTTTATGGGCGTGATATAGAATCCATGCGCCAGGCGCTTCGTAAATCTCCCTTGATTTTATTCCCACGAGCCTGTTTTCCACCAGGTCAGTCCTTCCGATCCCGTTTTTGCCGCCCATCTCGTTTAATTTCAATACCAGTTCAACTGGCTTGTATTTTTTAGCGTTGAGTTTTACAGGAACGCCTTTCTCGAATTCAATTTCTACATACGCCGGCTTCGAAGGCGCTTTATTCGGATCAATCGTCATCTGGTAGGCGTCTTCAGGCGGCTCGTTCCATGGATCTTCCAAAATGCCGCATTCTATAGACATCCCCCAGATATTTTTATCCAGGCTGTAAGGGCTCTCCTTCGTGGTATCAATTTGTATATTATTTTCCTTGGCATATTCTATCTCTTCTTCCCTGGAGTACATATGCCACTCCCTCAGAGGCGCTATTATCTTCAATTCAGGCGCAAGCGCCATAACTGTAACCTCAAACCTGACCTGGTCATTGCCTTTTCCTGTGCAGCCGTGAGCAACAGAATCAGCTTTTTCCTTCTTCGCAGCCTCTACAAGGCCTTTTGCGATAATAGGCCTGGAAAGCGCAGTCGCAAGAAGGTATTTTGATTCATAAACAGCGCCTGATTTTAAAGACATAAATACAAAATCCTTTGCGAATTCTTCTTTAAGGTCTTCGATAATAACCTTTTTAGCGCCTGCCGCGAGCGCCCTTTTCTTTAGTTTTTCGTAATCGCCTCCCTGGCCCACATCAGCCATATAGGCAATCACATCATAACCTTTATCGCTAAGCCAAGCCACTGCGACAGATGTATCCAGCCCGCCTGAATATGCAAGAACAACTTTCTTATTCATTTTAAACCCCTTTATTTTAAAAGTTTTACAAGTATCGCTTTCTGCACATGAAGCCTGTTTTCTGCCTGGTCCAGTACCATAGACTGAGGCCCGTCCATAACATCATCTGTAATCTCCTGGCCCCTGTGCGCAGGTAGGCAATGCAGCACTATGGCGTCTTTATTTGCAAACTTCACAAGTTCTGAATTTATCTGATATTTTTTAAATACCTTGAGCCTTTTCCTGTATTCTTTTTCCTGTCCCATGCTGGTCCATACGTCTGTGTAAATAACGTCTGCGCCTTTCACAGCATCACTAGGCACATTAAATATTTTTGCAGTACCAGCCACGTCTTTTAATACATCCTTATCCGGCTCATATCCTTTAGGACACGCAGCATTGATCTTTATTCCCATCTTATGACAGATATATAAAAGCGAGTTCAGGACATTATTCCCGTCTCCGATAAATGCCACTGTAATGCCCTCCAGGCCCTTTTTCTCCTTTATAGTGAATAAATCGCTCAGCGCCTGGCAAGGATGCTGATAATCAGTAAGCCCGTTTATTACAGGTATCGAAGAATATTTTGCAAGCTCCACCACTGTCTTATGCGAAAACGTCCTTGCGATAATGCCATTCAAATACCTGGAAAGCACTTTTGCCACATCCTTCGGAGATTCGCGTTTGCCAAGGTCTATCTCATATGACCCGAGATATATTGCGTGGCCTCCGAGCTCTGTTATCCCCACTTCAAAAGAAACCCTGGTCCTGTTGGACGGTTTTTCAAATATAAGCCCGAGGGTCTTTCCTTTAAGCGGCTCTCCGAAACCCTGCCTTTTTTCCTTTAATTCGCCTGCAAGTTTGAATATCTCGTTTATTTCGTTAGCGCTTAGATCATTGATCGTCAATAAATCCTTTTTCATGTCATCACCTTGTCTAAAATTTCTACTGCTTTATCAATCTGTTTCTTCGTCACTATCATGCCCGGCATTATCCTTAAAACCTTATCATGCGTGCAATTTATCAAAAGGCGTTCTTTGAAACATTTTTCCACAATCTCTTTTCCGGGGATAGTAAGCTCTATCCCCAGCATAAGGCCTTTGCCCCTTATTTCCTTCATGATAGGCTTCTTCTTTTTTAATTCATCGAGCTTCTCCGATAAATATCCGCCCATCTTAACTGTATTCGAAAGAAGTTTTTCTTTTTGGATAGCTTCAAAAACAGCTAAAGCGGCGCTACAGGCAATAGGGCTTCCTCCGAACGTAGACGCGTGCATGCCGGGTTTCAGTATATCTGCAAATTTCTTGCCTGCAACCATCGCGCCTATGGGCAATCCTCCGCCCAGGGCTTTGGCAAGGGTCATAACATCAGGCGTTATGCCATAATGCTCAAAACAAAACATCTTGCCTGTCCTGCCCACGCCTGTTTGAACCTCGTCAAAAATCAAAACCAAGTCTTTTTTGTCGCAAAGTTCCCGGAGAGATTTTATATAACTCTCTCCGGCCACATTTATTCCGCCTTCTCCCTGAATAGGTTCCAGCATTATAGCTATTGTCTTATCTGTAATAGCATTTTCGATTGCCTTAAGGTCATTAAAAGCAACGTATTTAAACCCGAGCGGCAATGGCTCAAACCCTTTCTGGTATTTCGGCTGCGCAGTGGCTGTTATTGTAGCCAGTGTCCTTCCGTGGAAAGAATTTTCCATTGTAATTATTTCATTCCTGCCGCCCCTGGCATTACCGTAAGCCCTCGCCAATTTTATCGCGCCTTCGTTTGCCTCTGCTCCGCTATTGCAGAAAAAAACCTTTCCTTCAAAAGAATTTTCTATTATTTTCTGGGCCAGCTTAGCCTGAAGCACGTTGTAATAGTTATTGGACACGTGAATTATTTTTTTAAGATGATTTCTTACAGCGCTTATCACTTTTGGATGGCAATGGCCCAGTCCTGTAACCGCCCATCCAGGGAAAAAATCCAGATACTCATTCCCGTCCAGGTCCCATACCTTAAGGCCTTTGCCTTTAACTATTACTGTCGGAATCCTAGTGTAAGTACACATCACATATTTGTCATGCTGCGCTATCACTTCTTTCGTATTCATATCATTCCCTTAGATTGGCACACTAAAGTGTGCCCTACAATATTGTCGCAAAGGCCTTCATAAATAGGCAGGTTGAAACCTGCCTATTCTCGGCCTTTGCCTTTAATTATCTCCGTCCCTATACCCTTGTCTGTAAAAATTTCCAGCAATAAGCTATGCGGAATCCTTCCGTCTATAATATGCGTCTTTGATACGCCTGAGCGCAAAGCATTCATACATGCCCTTACCTTTGGGATCATGCCGCCCTGGATAATCTTCCTGCCTATAAGCGTATCCGCATCTTTCATCGCAAGAGTAGAAATAAGCGAACTCTCGTCGCCTTTCTGCCTCATTATGCCTTTTACATCTGTAAGTAACACCAGTTTGACTGCCTTTACAGCCATTGCTATCTCTGAAGCAGCATCATCTGCATTGATATTGTAAAGCTCTTTATCTATTCCCATGCTTACAGGAGAAATAACAGGTATTGCCCTGGGCCTGACAGCATTCCTTATTGTATCGCTATTTACCTTATCTATCTCTCCGACAAAACCAAGCCTCTCTGATTCTTTGTGTGGCCTTGCAACTATCACGTTCTTCTTTAAAGTATTCATGCTGACAGCCCTGCCGCCCAATGACTTTATATCAGATACTATATTTTCATTCACCCTGGAAAGGACTTTATCTACTATCTGCGCCTCTTCTTTGGTCGTGACCCTGAGGCCTTCTGTAAATTCTACCTTTTTGCCCAGCTTCCTGAATTCCTCGTTTATAAAAGGCCCGCCGCCGTGAACCAGTATAGGCCTTATGCCTACATAACTCATAAAAACAATATCCTGCAGCACGCCTTTTTTAATCTCAGGGTTTATAAGCGCGCTTCCGCCGTACTTTATTACAAAAATCTTTCCGCTGTAAGATTTTATATACGGTAATGCCTCTATCAACACATCAGCTTTTTTAATCGCTTTTTCCATAAGGAACTCGTGATTTATTTAAGTTTCGTATTCTGCATTGATTCTTACGTACTCTTCAGTAAAATCGCACGTCCAGACCCTGCTGGATTTATTGCCGGATTTCAAATCAACAACAACTTCTATTTCTTTTTTCTTGAATATATCCAAAAGCAAAGGCCTTGACGCATCAGTGCCTGCTCCATTTTTCATCACTAAAACCTTCCCGAAATAAATATCCATCCGCCATGGGTTTATATCTGCTCCGCTTGAACCTGCGGCTGCTGCTATGCGGCCCCAGTTCGGATCTCCTCCAGCTATCATAGTCTTTACAAGGTTTGAATTAGCTATGCGCCTGGCTGCAAGTTCCGCGCTCAATTCTCTCTTTGCGCCTTTTACAATAATTTCTACAAACCTTGTGCCGCCTTCCCCGTCCAGTATAATCTTTCTTGAAAGTTCCTTTGCCGCAAATTTAACAGCCTCTAGAAAAATAAAATAATCCTTTGCCTTCTTCTTTATGACGCTGTTTTCTGCCCGGCCATTGGCAAATATCATAGCAGAGTCATTTGTGCTCATATCGCCGTCAACAGTAATCTTATTAAAAGAATCATAAATAGACTCTTTAAAAGCCTGCTTCAAGGCTTCTTTTTCTATGGCGGCGTCTGTGGTAAAAAATGCGAGCATAGTTGCCATATTAGGGCATATCATACCAGCTCCTTTGACAGCGCCTGCCAGCCTCACTGCCTTGCCTTTAATATTTATTTGGACAGCTATTTCCTTGTGAACAGTATCAGTGGTCATTATGGCTTTTGCGAAACTTGTGCCGTTTGAGCCCGACAAATCTTTTACAAGAGCGCTTAACCCGCTTTTAATCTTCTCCAAAGGCAAAGGCCTTCCTATAATACCTGTTGAAGCCATGAGCATAAGGTCTTTTTTGATATCCAGCCTTGCGCTTACGGCATCTGTTATCTCCATGGCATCTTTTATTTCTTTTTTACCCACACAGCAGTTTGCATTCCCGCTATTTACAATAACCCCCTGGCTGACACCCCTGGCTATGCGCTGCATACATAATACAACAGAGCCTGATTTTACCCTGTTTGTGGTAAATGTAGCTGCACTAACGCATGGCGTTGTAGAAAATAACAATGCCAGGTCAGCCTTGCCGCTCTTTTTTATCCCGCAACTTGTTGACCCTGCTAAAAAACCTTTTGGCGCAGTTACCCCGCCTTTAATTATCTTCATATTACAGCCCCAGTTTCTCGTTAAATCCGTACATTATATTCATATTCTGCACTGCCTGGCCGCTGGCGCCTTTCACAAGATTATCAATAGCAGTCATAACCACAACCAATGACTTTCCCGGAAAAGCCTTTATGCCTATGTCGCAGAAATTTGACCTCACTACATTTTTCGTATCAGGTAAAATGCCTTCATCTAGAACTCTTACAAAATATTCGCCTTTATAGAAATCCTTGTACATACTAAGGGCCTCTTTTGTATTTATCTTTTTATTAAGCTTCAGATAAATCGTGCTCAATATTCCCCTTTCCATAGGCACAAGGTGCGGAATAAAATTCACCTCTATCTTTGCGCCTGCCAGGCTGCTTAATTCCTGATCTATCTCAGGCATGTGCCTGTGAAAATTTACCTTATAAGGCCTGAAACTATTAGTAACTACCTCGGTAAACATCAAAGCCTGGGTCGGAGTCCTGCCTGCGCCACTCACGCCTGATTTGGAATCACAGATAATGCAATCCGTATCAACTATTTTCTTTTTCAATAACGGCGCACAGCCTAATATAATGCTTGTGGGATAACATCCCGGATTCGCGATTAAATCCGCTGCCTTTATATCTTTCCTGTATAACTCAGGAAGCCCGTACACCGCCTTTTTTAAATATTCAGGGCATTCGTGCTTTATCTCATACCATTTCTCATATACGCTCTTGTCCTTTATCCTGAAATCAGCGCTCAGGTCTATTACCTTTTTGCCTTTTTTTAAGAGCGCGGGCGCAAAATCCATTGATATCTTGTGAGGAAGCGCCAAAAATACCGCGTCTGAAATCTTAGCCACATCCTCTGCGCTCATATCAAAACAATCCAGGTCAAGCATGGCCTTTGCCCATGGATACATTTTAGACACGTGCATCTTTTCAATCTTTGCCGCAAGGGCTGTGATTTTAACCTCTGGATGACCGAGCAATATCTTTATAAGCTCTTCTCCCGCAAATCCGCTTGCGCCCATTATGCCGACCTTTAACATATTAATCCTCCAGTATTGTCCACCTGCCAGGTGAGCCAGAATTGGCTCACCTGGCAGGTGGACACGGTACATAGTATAATAAACAAAAATGCCTATCCTGTCAATTTATTTCTCGTCGGAAAATGACCGGATAGGCGTCTATAAAATTTTCAATAAAACTAAGCCCCCTACAAAATTACCTCTTAGTCCACTGGAATCTCTTACGGGCTCCTTTCTGGCCGTATTTCTTTCTCTCTCTTTTTCTGGGGTCTCTTGTGAGAAAACCTTTCTTCCTCAATAAAACCCTCAGTTCTTCGTTCGTAAGCGCCAGGGCCCTGGAAATCCCGTGCCTGAGCGCGCCTGCCTGGCCTGACTTGCCTCCGCCTTTGACAGTTGCGATTATATTAAATTTATTCCCGACGTTTGCTGCCTGTATAGGCTGCATAACAATCATCTTAAGAGTGGGCCTTTCAAAGTATTCTTCCAGAGGCTTTTTATTGATCTCTATCTCGCCGTTCCCGGTCAATAACCGGACGCGCGCTATTGCCCGCTTTCGCCTGCCTGTGGCCCAAATTGTATTCTGCGCTGTCATTTTATCTGTCCTTTATGTTATCTTTACAGGGTTTTGAGCAACATGAGGATGCTCAGGCCCTGCGTAAATTTTTAGTCTCGTAATCATCCTGGAACCTAATTTATTCTTAGGGAGCATGCCCTTAACAGCATGCCTTATAACCTCAGTAGGCCGGGTCTTTAAAACGCGCTCCAGGGTCTTTATCTTTAATCCTCCGGGATAACCTGAAAAACTCGTATAGGTCTTTGCCTGGAGTTTATCCCCTGTCACAGCTATCTTGACCGCGTTCACAACGACTACAAAATCCCCGTTATCCACATTAGAGGTATAGTCTATCTTGCGTTTTCCGCTTAAAAGTAAAGCTGCTTTTACCGCAAGCCTGCCTAGAATCTGGTTCTCGGCATCCATAAGATAGTGTTTCCTGTCTATATCTTTTTTGTTAACAAGGCTGGTTTTCATATTTTACCCCGATTAATAGAAGTTTAAATTTTACCACAAAACCTGCTAATGTCAAGTAAAAATTCACTATGGAAGCCGACTCCCATAGTAACTTTGGGAGTCGGCTTCCATCATCTCACAAAGTATTATGAATTTGATTTCTATAAGCTGGAATTTGTTGTTCTGTAATTCGGCTCTGCAGGTGTTTGCAATCTGCTATTTAGAAGTTTCAAGTTATGCTCTACTTCCCAAGCCATATTTTTAAAAGACGGCTTTACATTACCTAGAAGTATTCCTAATTCTCTTAAACCATCTGTAAGCACCCCGCTTCTTTCTAATGGAAGTAATAAAAGTTGCGAAGACACATCTGTCTTTTGACTCATATCTTTTAATAATACGCTCAGGCATTCCAGCATTAAGTGCCTTAAATGCAAACTAAAACGACTCTCTTCAAGAAACATCCCCAGGCCATCAAAAATATCAGAAGGTATATTTTCAGGATTGATCATGCAATATTCTGCATAAAAATCGTATTCTTTAAAATCAGGTAGTCTCATAATCTGTCCCTCCGCTACCAACGACTCCCTGGAATCTTCAACAAGCTTATTTACTGCAAAAGTTCCTATATTGGCGCCTATTGCAGCATTGGCACAAAAAAATGTGCACGGATATTTTATCTCAAAAATAGATACCTTTAAAAGCGTTCTCATTAAATCCTCTAAACTAGTGTCCGCATTCGTTAAAACCAAGAAATGTAAATTAAAAATATTTCTCTTGTTTAATTCTGCCATAACCTCTTCGATCAGCGCTTCGTTATACGGCCCTTTATTTAATCGTCTTATTTCCGGGTCTATAACTGCGTCCGTGCCTATTTCAATCTTAAAATCTTCGCTAAAAATATCTCTAAAAGACGCTATCCTGTCGATTAAATCAATATTCGTTCCGATTTTCCCGTTTGGCTTCTTTTCAAGAAAAGATTGCAATGTAGATTCGAAAGTATAGATTCTTAATTTAAGACCTGCCTCTTTCCATAACTTTAGTATTTTAACAGCCCTTTCCGGGTCTCTTAAAAAATCATCGTCATTAAACGCGACTTTCCATGCATCAGGCCGTATAGTTACGCCTTCGGCTTGAAGCCTTTCCAGGCGCTCTTGATATCTGGCCGCAATTTCTATAACCTTTTCAGGAGTCATTGCCCTGTGTACCTTGCCTCCTCCTGTAGCACAGAATATACAGTTATATGGACAGCCCAGACTGGTCACAAGGCTAAATATTCCAAATACATTATGCTGATTGAGAAAAGAAAAGTCAAAGGGTCTGTTATTTAGCTGCTCTGCGGTCATCCTGTTTGCTGAGATGAAATCATTGAAGTAATAGGCATTACTTTTGCGAATTGCTATGCCGCGAGTAGATAATGGTAATTCAAAATTCAAATCTCCTAAATCATCCAGCGCTTCTACGAATCCAGCCTCAGCCTCTCCCCTGTAAAAAATGTCTGCGTTCGGTAAATGCGAAAACACATGTTCAGGGCTTATAGTCAGCGAAGGCCCGCCGACTGCGATTATTATATTTTGATTTACTTTTTTTAAAGAACCGGTAAATGATTTGATATAAGAAAGTTTCTTGTTATATACGGATATGCAAACAATATCTACGCCTTCCAGTTCTTTTTTCATTTTACCTGCGCTGTCTTCTCCCGAAATATCCGTTATGCCGACATCATAACCTGCTTCCTTTAGAAGGCTGGCCAGCGCAAGCGATGTGGAATTAATCGTTGCTAATCCCCGGTTATTTATTCCGTCAAGGGGTGAATTTACTATAAGTACTTTTTGTATCTTTCTGCTAGTTTTAGCATTTTTTTTAGGCGCAATAATATCTTCTTGTTTAGGCATTTCTCCTGCGATTTTTGAAAATATAGCGCGCTGGTTAACTATGCCATTTTTTAAAAAAGATGCTGTTACAATTACCTCTATTCCGAATTTATCGGAACTTTTTATATAAAAATCATTTTCTCTTACTAAAACGCCTTCCTGCTCTTCGGACAAGGTATCTACTACTGTAAATTTAGCTCTTTTTATATCTTTTCTCCCGGCAGTATACATGGATAAAGAGAAAGATTTTACCATTCTTTGCACGCTGGCATTTGCATGCTCTTCTATTGGAATTTTCAGCTCTACTGTCCAGTACCCGGGAAACCCGCATGGTTCTTTAAGAAGATTCCCGTTTTCATCCCTGGTATAATAGGAAAATTCAGCTTTTAGGTTATTTTTTGAGCCCTGTTCATGATTTAATAAGGTTAGCATTCTTTCCTGTCCAATACCCACAGGCACCCTAAGGGCATATGACACGTCTGAGAACAAAAACACCCCTATTAGCATAAATATCAAGGCTATGTTAATATTTTTATTTATCTTTTTCATATTAAAGTTTTTTAAAAAGTAGTTCATATCCATAGACATAAAAAGGCCATGTCTCCATGGCCTTTAAATTTTCTTATAAGCTAAATAGTTAATATATTATAAGCTATTCACAGCTCTGCGTCAAGTAAAAATTCATGATGGGAGTCCGGCTTCCATCATGAAGTATGATGGAAGCCGGACTCCCATCATCTCCCATAGTGCGTTAAACTAAGCTAAAGTTTTAAGGTCTTGTAGGCCTTCTCTACGCTCGCATTCTCATGAACAATGCTTCTGACTGCTTTTATCATGCCTACCGGGTCAGAGGATTGGAATATATTCCTGCCCATATCAACCCCGACTGCGCCGCGCTTAATCGCATTATAGGCTAGCTCCAGGGCATCTTTTTCAGATATTTTCTTGCCGCCTGCAATCACCACAGGCACAGGGCAGGTCTTTACCACCTTTTCAAAATCCTCACAATAATATGTCTTTACCATATGAGCGCCGAGCTCAGCTGCGATTCTGCAGGCAAGGCTTAAATATTTAGCATCTCTTGCCATTTCTTTGCCGACCGCAGTAACAGCGAGAACCGGAATGCCATATTTTTCGCACTCGTTTATAAGGCTAGTAAGGTTTTTCAGAGTCTGGTGCTCGTATTTGCCGCCCACATATATGGAAAGCGCAACAGCGCTCACGTTAAGCCGTATTGCATCCTCCACAGAAACAGTTATTGTCTCATTTGAAAGATCATCGCCTATAATACTGTTCCCGCCTGATACCCTAAGCACAATAGGCACGCTGGATTCCGGAATCACTGATGTGCGTAATATACCTCTGGTGAGCATAAGCGAATCAGCATGCGGCACTAGCTCAGCTATAATCTTACTGGGCTCTTCAAGCCCTGTAGTAGGCCCTAAAAAATAACCATGGTCAACTGCAAGCATGACAGTCCTGCCTATTTCAGGTTTTATTATCCGCGAGATCCTGTTTTTCATACCCCAATCCATATTACCCTCCTTATTTATTCGGTTCTATGATTACTTTCATAGATTCTCTTGCGTCGCTGACAAGTTTAAAACCCTTCTGGATTTCAGCCAAAGGAAATCTATGCGTGATCATGTCTTTTACATTAATCTTCCTGCTTTTAATCAATCTAAGCGCCTCTCGATGTTCATCCGGATTTGCCGCATAACTGGATATAATAGACCTTTCGCTCCTCCAGAAAAAATCATTCATCGCTAAAGATAAATTAAAGCCTTCATCTGCAGAGGCAAATACTAAAATCACGCCGCCCCTGTCCAGAGATTCAATAGCCTGCTCAACCGCAGGCCTTGCTCCAGCGCACAGGATAACAAAATCAGCCAGGCAGCCGTTATTCAGCTCCTTTACTTTCTGAGGCACATCTTCTTTTGCGTTAATAACATGGTCTGCTCCAAACTTAAGCGCCTCTTTGAGCCTGTAATCATTTATGTCAGTAGCGATTATTTTACTAAACCCTTTAGCCCTTGCTAACTGGATATGAAGAATACCTGATATACCGCTTCCTATTATAACAACAGCTTGTCCCTTGCCCGGCCTTTGCCAGGACATTCTCTGGCCCCGTATTGCGCAGGCAAGCGGTTCTACAAAAGTCGCTTCCTCGTAAGATACGCTAGCCGGTAATTTATACACCCCGCCCTTTTCCAGATTTATAGCAGGTATCCTTAAAAATTCCGCAAAACCGCCCGGATCAAAACTTGTCTTGCGCAGGGTCTCGCACGCGCTATGGTGATCGCTAATGCAATAATGGCATTCCCCGCATGGCACATGGTGCGATGCGGAAATCCTATCACCTATCTTATAACCTTTAGCGCCTTTACCTGCTTCTACAATTTCTCCTGCTATCTCATGGCCTAAAACAAGCGGCACTCTATCTTTGCGGTACCACTCTACCACATCTGTGCCGCATATACCACTCGCCATTACTTTGACAAGAAGTTCTCCAGGCACTATCTTTGGCTTAGGTTTCTCTTCAACCCGCACATCGTTATTGCTATAATACATTCCTATATGCATAATGGCGTAATTTTATCATAAGTACAAAACATAATCAAGACGCACATATCACTGATTTTACGTTTAGCTATCTTTTGCAAATATCAACTCTCTTCCAAATAGATATGCGAAAAAATAAAGTGCAAATACCAAAATAAGTAATGCCTTTATGCCAACTATAAAAGAAAACGACTCTAAAAGGCCTCCTAGAGTTGCCCCTAATAGGTTTGACCCAAGCGCTATATCTTTATAGGGAAACCTCTTAAAAGAATTTATAAAAATTATTCCCGCAAAAAATATAGGTATATTAAGGAATATCGCAATAATAGTTGCCTTTAGATAATAATTATAGACATTAAAATTATGCAAAGGAGTAATATATATAATCAATACGGAAATCCAAAGCAAATAGTAAAACGGCCTCATATTTGTTATTTTAAAATAATACACAAAAAGATTGGCAAGAAGAATAAGTACTAAAATAGCTGTTATCATATAGGCATTTACAAGCCAAGTTGCCCCAAATAGTAAAGAGGCTTTGCTGATATTTTGAAATTCAAGCAGTAAAAAAGCAGCCCCTAAAAATAAAAAATGAAAATTTAATTTTTTACCTTCTGAAAATAAAACCTTACCTGCTAAAGTAAGCAGGATTAAAAGGCTCATAATAATACATAAATACATCTTTGGTATAACTGGTTTTTCCACATAAAGATATGGCCAATCATCTGTTGTTAATTTCACATTTCCGATGGCTAAATTAATCTTTTGTTTTTTGATATACTCCCTTAATTGAGCCTGTGAATCTACTTTCTCTCTAAGCAGTTCCATGTTGTTGCCAATAACATACATGATCCAGCCTCTATTAAACACGCCATTCCCATAAGGGCTGATGGCAAAGCAAAGCGGCTCTTCTCCAAATGCCTGTTTAATAAGCTTATTCAGCCTCTCTGCAATCCATGGCTTTGTGGCGGCGAATGCAAGTGCCATAACTCCATCATCTTTAAGAAGGGCTTTTGCTTCTTTAAAACTTTCGATTGTATACATATAATGATCCAGGCGAATATTATTGTAACTCGAAGAAACAGTATGAGAATCCAACAAACCAAAGCTTATGAGATCGTATTTTTTTTTGGCTTTCTTAAAGAATGAACGAGCATCATCTATATAAATATGCGCTTTATTATCTTCATAAGGATGCTCAGGATGAAACATTAAACCCAGTTTATATATACCGGGGTCTATCTCTACGGCATCTATATTTTTTATATTCCTTCTTAGCGCCCCAGCTACATCATTGCCCCCTCCAGAGCCAACGATAAGGACATCTTCGATACCATCCTTGAACATATAAGGGATTTCATACTGGCTGAATCTGGAAAAATCGCTTATATTATAAGGACCGAATATTTCGTGATGAGAATTAATAAAATCCGGTGATATATTAAGAAGCTCCATATAATTTGCATTATTGACATTGACCGTATAACCCATATCAACACCGCCTACACTGATATTGTAAACATCCAATTTTTGATAGGGGGACCATAAGGTAAGTGCTGTGCGGCTAATAGGAATTGTAATTATTATAGATGAAGATAAGAGAAATAATAAAAAAAGTTGCAGGTTCCAGCGCTTTTTTTCTATAAACAACAATCCGCATACCATTGCAAGAATAAGCCAAATCAGTGGCGGTGTATAAATAAAAGAAAGCAGGCTGAATAGCCATATACCTACAATGCTTCCTAAGATATTAAAAGAGTAAGCGACAATTATTTTATTATGAGCTTTGAACATACTTCCTAAAACCTGGCCCAGAGGAAAGAATATCGAAGCAACCATGCCAAACATAAATAATGTGAGGGTTATTCCTTTTAGAGCGGGGATGAGATTATTAGAGATTAAATCCTGAGACCAAATTACAGAATCACTAAATCCAGACAGTAAATCAGTTATTCTTAAAAAAGGAATTGATTTTACTGCAAGAATACTGATGGTTAACATTAAAAAACTAAATAATACATTTATCTTCTTATGAGAAAAATAACACCCTGCTCCCATGCCTATAAAACAAGCGAGCAAGACTAAATTACTTACATAAGCAAATATCCTTATTTCTGTGGAAATCCAGCGAACAAGAAATAATTCCAAGAATAACATCCATATGCTTAATATAACTATATGAAAATCCGAACTCTTAAAAAAGTTTTTCATATCTAAAGGTAAACCCGGATTTGTATTTTTTAAACAGCTTATTTTTCGACATCTTCTTTCATTGTTTTAGCTTCTTCCGAATCTATCACGCCGTCCTTATTAGAGTCGTATTCTTTTTCTATCTCAGTATCCACTTTTGCTTTGCCTTTTGTCTTTATCAGCTCATGCTTGGCCTTAAGCATAGCTTTTACTTCTGATTCATCCAGCCAGCCGTCTCCATTCGCGTCATATTGTTTTTCAATTTCTATATTGACCTTGCTCTTTGCATGGCGCCAGCATTTTCTTTTTTCTTTTTCGTCAATCTTTCCGTCTCCGTTCAAATCCATCTTTTCATTGCAGAGTTTTTTCCATACCGCTGTTTCTTCTTCGCTCACTACTCCGTCGTTATTTGTATCCGCTTTTTTCTTCCACCATGAATTAGCTTTTTTAGAAGGTTTCCAGTTATTTATTTCATCCTCACCAACCACGCCGTCCTTATTTGCATCCGCTTCTTTAAAAATCTTTTTTGCCTTTTCCTTCTTCTTAGTCTCCCAGTCTTTTTCCATATGCATTTCTTTTTTATCTATCGCGCCGTCTTTGTTCTTGTCTGCATGTTTAAATTTTGCATCCTTTTGACCAGCTTCTGCTACGCTTACCAGGAAAAACAAGCTAACAGCCACTATAAAAATCCTTTTCATGCTTCCTCCTTTACCATTTAAAGGCAATTCCGCCTCCTATATAGTTCTCCTTATCCCTAATTATAGATTCTATATAAGCTATGCCCTGCCTGTCAAACATTTCTTTTGTAAGTTTCAATCTTACTCCGCCTTCTTCAATATCAGATGTTTCCAGGATTAGTTCTTTATCTCTGGCTATTTTCCACCTGCCGGACAAAATAATCCTTCTTTTCAGTTTTTTAGCTTTAGATATTCCTATACCTATATCAAATGCCAAAGATTTTTCTTTGCCTTTTGAAACTAAAGTACCCAAAGAAGACCTGAAATTAAACCCTGAGTTAATATTTTTATCCAGCTTATAATTGATTCGGTGTCTCTCTGAAATATCCCAGGAACCTCTGAAAGTAACCGCCTGAGGCTCTCTCCCGTACCTGTATACTATTTCGTTATTCTTATTTATCTCCCACGCGCCTGATAAGACAAGGCTATCCGCATCATCTCTGTCCCGCTCAATGCCGAATGTAAGCCTGTTATGCTGATCAGCCTGCCAGGAGCCATAAAGTTTCATTATATAGCCCAGGCTTTTATTCTCCCCTGCTTTTGAATTTATCAAAAATGCGATTTCATTACTTTTTGCGTCTATTAATTTAGCCTTCAGGGTGAGCCTATTGCCTTCGCACTGATTGTTCCATTTATTCAGGGTAAAAACCAGGTTATGATCTTTATCTAAAGAATATCTGCCTGAAAATTTTATCTTCTGGGGTATATCTAATCCCTGGGATTCATTTACCTCGTAAAAAAGATTATTGCTCCCGTCCGTCCTGAATTGCCCGCTAATCACCCGTCTGAACTTTTTTACCCTGGAACGCCTGCCCTCACCGGGCAGATTTCCCGCAATAAGCCTGTTAAACGGATCCGCTTCATAAAAAACCTTTGTCTCTTTCATTTCAACATTGTCGTTTTTATAGTTGTTCACTGTGGGAGTCCGACTCCCACAGTGAAGTAGGTTAGTTAAAGTAAGGCTGCTGTTATCCCGCCGAGAACCGCCACATCTTCGGTTGGAAAAATGTCTTTTATCTCCGGATTAAACAGCATATTGCAGTCTGCCGGAAACTCATCATCCTTTGCCCAGAGAATAACAGCTACTTTTATTTTCGGAAAAGCATTTATCGATACGCCGGCTGTGCCTGTATCTATTTTATCTGCGCTTAAAAACCTGGCCCGTTCAAATATATTGCTAGGATTATCTCCGTATTTTCTCAGGATTGGGTCTATTGCCCTTTTTTTAAACGCCGAAAAATATGCCTCTCCGCCGTCCAGGTCTTTGAACGATATCCATTCATCGCGCCTTATCCTCAATACCCTATTTTCGTTTGCAATATAATGAAGCATCAGTAGTTTGTAAAAATCCTTGGCAGGGATATTGCATGACATGGAAATGGAGCCCACCCGGGCTGAAGCCCGGGGTTCCTTGGGCGGAATACTGAGCCCGCCATTGGTTTTTATGGCGGACGAATGTATAATATTCTTCTCTGCATAATCTATTTCGTACTCATCGTTCAGGAATTTAAGGTACTGCTGCTTTACTCCGGCATCCTGTACTGCATCCCATGCTTTTTTTAAAGCAGCTTCATACCCCATCAATAAAATACCTCTTCAAGGCACAAACCTTTTGCAGGCGCAGTCTGGCCTGCCGAAGGCCTGTGTTTTTCTTTCAGGATTTCTTTTACTTTTTCAGGCTTAAATCTGCCTCTTCCGACTTCGATCAGGGTGCCTGCTATTGCCCTGGCCATATTATATAAAAATCCGTTTGCCTGAATACATATCTCTACCACAGGCGGCCTTGAAATTATTTCTATCTTTTTAATGACCCTCACAGAGTCTTTTTCTTTTTTATCGCTGGTTTGAAACGATTTAAAATCTTTCTTTCCGATCAGATAACCGGCTGCCTTCTTCATCGCAATTATATCCAGGTCATACGGCACGAATACGGCATATTTTTCAAGGAGCGGCGACCGAGTCCTTCTGTTAAGTATCGTATATTTATATAATTTTCCTTTGGAATCAAACCTGGAATGAAATCTCAGAGAAACCTCTTCCGCGGAGATTATTGAAATCCGGCGCGTTAAAAAACTGTTTAGGCCATTTTTGATTTTATTTAGCGGGAAGTTTGAATCTATCCTGAAATTTGCAGCCTGGGCTTTTGCGTGAACGCCTGCATCTGTCCTGGATGAGCCTATAAGAGAGATATATTTACCAAAAAGCTTTTTTGCAGCCTTTTCTATTTCCCCTTGCACGGTTTTTAATCTTTTACTTGTGCCCTTGTGCCCTTGTGCCCTTGTGCGCTCTTGCGCCTGCCAGCCGTTAAACCCAGAGCCGTCGTATTCAATTATCAGTTTGATATTACGCATTCTGCGATCTGCACAGCGTTAGTAGCAGCGCCTTTGCGCAGGTTATCAGCCACCACCCAGAGCCACAGCCCATTTTTCACAAACGGGTCTTTTCTGACGCGGCCTACGAAAACCTCATCCCTGCCTTCTGCATCTTTCGGCATAGGGTAAAGGCTATTTTTCGGATCGTCAACCAGAATTATGCCGCTAGATTTAGAGAGGATACCTTTAACTTCTTCCGAAGAAATAAATTTATCTGTCTCTATATAAACAGCCTCGGAATGCCCTGTCCTGACAGGAACCCTGACAGTGGTAGCGGAGATATTTATTTTGTCATCATGCATAACCTTATGGGTTTCTTTGACTAGTTTCCATTCTTCGCTTGTATAATCAGAATCGCTGAATCCCCCTATATGAGGAAATACATTATATGCCAGCTGCTGAGGCATTGATTTATTTTCCACATCCGCCTGCACGCTGACATACCCGCTTTGGGCAATCTTTGAATTTTCTTCTTTTAATTGCTCAACAGCTGATTTGCCCGCGCCAGAAGAAGCCTGAAGCGTGGTCACAACTACTCTTTTTATTCCCGCCTTTTTATAAATAGGCCATAAAGCCACGACCATCTGTATGGTGGAACAATTCGGGTTTGCTATTATGCCTTTATGTTTTTTCACATCCCTGGCATTAACCTCCGGCACTACAAGCGGCACTTTCGGGTCCATCCTGAAATCAGCGCCATTATCAATCACCACCGCGCCTCTTTTTACCGCCTCGCTGGCATAAGTAGTGGCTGCGCCTTTTTCTCCTTCTGTTCCTGCAAATAAAGCAATGTCTACGCCTTCAAACGCTTCGTTAGAAATAGCCTGCACAGGATATGTAACACCGTCCACATTTATATTCCTGGCTGATCTGGCCAAAACACTCAGCCTGCCTACAGGAAAATGCCTTTCTTTTAAAACCCTCAACATCTCTACCCCGACAACTCCTACGCCTACGACTGCAACATTATATTTTTTACTCATTTTGCTTTCCTTACAGATTTTTTACAACCAGGTCCCCGATTTCAGTCGTAGAATACCCCATTTTCCCGGCTGCCAGTGATTTTAATTTTGTCTTAACTATTTTTATAACCGCATCCTCTACCTGCCTTGCTGCCTTTTCTTCCCCTAAATTTTCAAGCAGCATGCCCACTGCGCATATTGCAGCAAGAGGATTGATAACATTTTTACCCGTATATTTAGGCGCTGAACCTCCTATGGGTTCAAACATGGAAACGCCTTCCGGGTTTATATTGCCGCCGGCTGCTATGCCCATGCCGCCCTGTATCATCGCGCCCAGATCAGTGATAATATCTCCAAACATATTGTCTGTCACAATCACATCAAACCATTCCGGATTTTTTACAAACCACATTGTAGTGGCATCCACGTGAGCGTAGTCAGTGATTATATCCTTGTATTCGCTAGCCACTTCATTAAATGTCCTCTGCCAGAGATCCCATGCAAACGTAAGCACATTGGTTTTTCCGCAAAGAGTTAATTTCTTATCCTTATTTCTTTTTCTAGTATATTCAAACGCATACCTGAGGCAGCGCTCAACGCCTTTTCTGGTATTATGGGAAATCTGTATCGCGACCTCTTCTTTAGTGCCTTTTTTCTGAAACTCTCCCAAGCCCTTATAAAGCCCTTCTGAATTTTCCCTAACAACTACAAAATCAATATCCTCTGGTTTTTTATCTTTCAGCGGGCAAAAATCAGCATTGTAAAGTTTCACAGGCCTGAGATTAATATACTGGTCTAATGAAAATCTCAGTTTTAAAAGAATGCCCTGTTCCAATATTCCGGGCTTCACATCAGGATGGCCTATTGCCCCCAGGAATATAGCGTCCACCTTTGACAATTCCTTTAAAACAGATTTAGACACAAGCTCCTTTGTTTTTAAATATCTTTCTCCGCCCAAATCATAATCTACTGTTTCATATTTAAAACCTGCCTTTTTACTCACAGCAGCTAATACCTTCAACCCTTCCCTGACAACTTCAGGCCCTGTTCCATCTCCACCTATTACTGCTATCTTGTACATTGCTTAGTTCCTCTCTTTCCAATCCATTTTAAAAGCCCGCCTGATTTTATGATATCCTGTATGAACTTCGGAAGCGGTTTTGCTTTATATTCTTTATGCTCCGTAAGATTTGAAACTGAACCGCTCGTTAAATCCACCTCTAAATAATCCCCTTCCTTTATCCCGCTTATATCCTTGATTTCCAATATAGGCAGGCCCATATTTATTGAGTTTCTCAGGAATATCCTGGCAAAACTTTGCGCAATCACGCAGGATATGCCAGCGCCTTTTATTGAAATCTGCGCGTGTTCCCTTGAAGAGCCGCATCCGAAATTCTTTCCAGCCACTATTATGTCGTCCCTGGATATCTTTTTTGAAAATTCAGGGTCAATATCCTCCATGCAATGAGCGCCTAATTCCTTTGGATCGGTTGTATTCAAATACCTCGCAGGAATGATTTCATCTGTATTTACATCGTCCTTGAATTTCCAAACCTTGCCCTTAAACTTCATATACATCTTAGCCACCTTGTTAATCGCTAAACTACGCGGAACTTAACGCAGAACTACGCTGAAGTTGAATGTCAACTTCCGCGTTTTTCTGCGTCTGTTCCGAGCAAAACGGGGAACAGCTTCCGCGTGGTTCCGCGATTTTACGGCCTTTGCCTTTAAATCTCTTCCGGATGCGCGATCCTGCCTTTTATTGCGCTTGCCGCAGCCACTGCAGGATTTGACAGATATACCTCGCTGTCTGGATGGCCCATCCTGCCTCTGAAATTCCTGTTCGTGGTAGCAATAGCTTTTTCTCCACTCGCCAGTATCCCCAGATGTCCGCCCAGACACGGCCCGCAGCTTGGAGTTGAAAAAACCCCTCCTGCATTTAGAAATATACCAACCAGGCCTTCTTTAATCGCCTGGGAATAAATCTTTTGAGTAGCAGGGATAATCACCAGCCTCACTCTTGAATTCACTTTTTTGCCTTTTAAAATCTTGGCGGCAATTCTTAAGTCAGAAATCCTTCCGTTTGTGCAAGAACCAATAATCGACTGGTCTATATTTATTTTTTTGAATTTACTTACAGGCCCGGAATTACTCGGCAGATGAGGGCTAGAAACCTGCGGTTCAATTTTATTCACATCATATTCTATTGCCTTATGATATTTCGCTCCCTCATCGCTCTTATAAAATATTCTCTTCAGCTTGTGGCTTGTGGCTTGTGGCTTGTGGCTAACAATATATCTACGAGTAATCTCATCCGGCTCAATAATGCCTGATTTTCCGCCTGCTTCTATTGCCATATTGCACATAGCGAATCTATCGTCCATAGAAAGCGCTCTTATAGCCTCTCCT
>JAHJGB010000125.1 GCA_018824725.1 Candidatus Omnitrophota bacterium | reverse complement strand
TTCAGATTCAGTTCGCCCTTTTCATTTAGAAAAAATGGCTCTTTCCCAGCGCTCATCAGTAACCATATGCTCAGCATTTCTGCTGTTGAGCCGCTCAGGCGCGCCACAAATCCCCTGCCGTGCATCTTCGCATCAGGGAAAGCGCTGGAAACTATGAAAGATGAATTTTCAAAGATACTCCTTCCGTACCGCTCGGGCCTCTGGAACGGTATTAAAACATTTTTGAACTCCTCGAAAAATTCCTCATAAAGGCCTTTTTTCAATATTTCCAGCAGGTACTTATATTCCATGTGAAGCCATATGGATTCATTTTCAAGCCAGCCCGGGGTGAATATGCCGGAGCGGCCGATTTCCTTGGATATGCCTTCCAGGGGTTCGTTAATTTTGTACATCTTAAGTTTGGTATCGTATATTTTTGTTTTCTTAAGGGAAGTATACAGGTCCTTTGCTTTTTCAGCATCGCATTCCACTTTCAAAGCCCTGGCAGGCCCTTCTAAAAATAAAGGCAGCCTGATGCTTTTAAATGCTTTCGGCTTTACCAAATTCACGCCTTTTACAGGATCTACTTTGTTTAATAGTTCATATTTCGTAACTTCATTTATAAAATAGGTAGTGTACGCCTTTTTGTTTTGGTCGTACGCCTTTTCAACAGCGCTGTCTATTTTAATAAAAAAAACATCCAGCATTTCCTTTAATTCTTTAGCGCTCAATATTCTTTCTATGCCGCTAAATCCGAATTTTATCTTCTGCCTGTATTCTTCTTTAATAGAATTGGCTTTATCCCAGTAAGAGAAATTCGCGCCTTTCTCTTTTATAAGAATTTCTATATTTTTCAAAAGGTCGTAAATCTCTTCGGGAAGACTGATTGTATAATCCCCGTCCAAGCCAAGCTTATTAATAGAATCCTGTATAAATACAACCTGGCGCTTTAATTCAAAAACCTCAGGAGTGGATGAGCCGCACAGCCCCGGCAAGCCGTTCATTGAATCGCACCATCCGGGCTTATCAGCTTCCATTTCTATGCCGATGCCTGAAGCATCTAAAGAAGCAATCCTGTTCCCTGCCAGGCATAACATTTTAACAATAAGCGTTGTTTTATAAATCTCTTCTGAGTTCTTTACCCTGGCTATATGAGGCTCTATTTCCCTTTTTTTTATAATGCCTTCTTTTTTGCCGTCTTTTTCCAGGGAATGATACTGCCTGACCACTCCTTCTTTGACCAGCAGATATCTTTCAGACCTCGGTTTTACGCAAAACGCGTTATCGTAAAATGTAAATTCCTTCTTATCCAGGAGTATTTCTTTTAATTTATCAGGGTATATTTTTAAAAAGCTTTCTACCAGGTCCAGATTATACGTCCAGTGGTCTATCCAGAAACCTTCCCCGTGTTCCGCGTCATACATAGTCACGCAATTCCTGGAAAGCGCCTGTAAAAAATCATGCCAGTTTGTCTTAAGCCTTATCCCCAACCTTTCCATATCCATAAAAAGCCTGCCCGGGGTAAAACTGGCAGATACGAACGATTTTATTTTATCTATATCCTTCTCTTCCGCCTTACCCTTCAGGCTGTCTCTTAAATGACCTGCTTCTTTCAGCATGAACTTCAGGCCTTTTAAAACCAGCGGATTGTATCCGTCTGCCTGCTGGAGGTTATAAAAATATAATATATTAAAATCTTTTATTTTCGGATTAAAGAACACACCGTTTCTGCGGTTCTGGTTAGTATCCCTGAAATTTCCGTCGCCCTGCGAAAAATAATTCGGTTCCAGCAGGAATTTATTATAATCCCTTTCCGGGTCTCCGTGTTTTCTGGAATAAACATAAAACACGTGCGGATGATGGTTGGAACAGACTATGGGAAAGCCTCCTCTTAATACATTATCCAGGAATGTCTGGCCGCAGTACCTGTCATATTTCTCATCTGAACTGGAAGTAAAAATATTGTCCTCCAGGCCTTTTATAATATTTTTATTTTCCTCTCTTTTATTAATAAAAAATTTCTC
>JAHJGB010000124.1 GCA_018824725.1 Candidatus Omnitrophota bacterium | reverse complement strand
GCTTACCAGAAAAATAAAAGCTTGCAAATAATTCATCCAATTGTTACGCTTATCCTTGGCGCTATTTTGACCTTTTTTGGATTTTTTGCGGGATAGGATGCTTTACGCAATAGCAAGTTCTTTATATAGCTTATTCGCTTCTTCTGTGATACAATATGGCCTAAACTCCTCCAAGAAGTTGCGAAACTCGGCCAATACGGGGAGCCATTTTTTTGAAACAAGGAGGACAGATGATAACAATTGAATCTATTTTGAAAGAGCATTCGTTTTTCAAAGATTTGCCGTCAAAATATTTCGATTTTATAGTGGGCTGCGCTTCTAACGCTGTATTTAAAAAGGGAGAGGTTATCCTCAAAGAGGGCCAATCTGCGGATAAGTTTTATGTCATTCGCGGCGGTCTTGTAGCTATCTATATAGACCAGCGCCGCCAGAATCCGATACAGACTATTAAAGAAGGCGATATCCTGGGATGGTCATGGCTTATCCCGCCGTATAGATATCGGTTCAGCGCTGAAGCTGTGGAAAATACCAGGGCAGTGGTATTGGATGGAAAATGCCTGAGAGAAAAATGTGAAAAGAATTCTGACTTAGGATATGAGTTATTAAAGAGGCTTATGAGTGTTTTTACCCAGCGCCTCGAAGCGACAAGGCTCCAGCTTCTGGATGTTTATAGTATAAATGTAGAAAATAAATAAAGGCATCATAAGTTACAGCCAAGTTAATTTTATTGACAAATACAGAGAATAGAAATATAATGAGTCGAATAGTAAATAGGTGAGTAGAGATTTTAAACCGTAAGGTAAAAGATAATTCGCCTTGCGGTTTTTTTTGATACTCGATGTTATTTACTAAAATCTTATCGGAAGGAGGTAGCGGATAATGGCAAAAGGAAAAGTGAAGTGGTTCAATGACCAGAAAGGTTATGGATTTATCACCCCGGATGATGGATCGAAAGATTGTTTTGTTCATCATAAGGCAATTCAGGGAGAAGGTTTTAAATCTTTAGGCGAAGGCCAGGAAGTAGAGTTTGAAGTAGAACAAGGACCAAAAGGCCCTCAGGCAACAAATGTAAGAAAGGTATAACTTTGATGCAAAGAAAATTAAAAAGGAGATAATATGGGGTTTCAAGAACGTGATGGCGGATTCGGCGGGAGACCAAGGGAAATGCATAAGGTGACTTGTTCAGAATGCAAGAAAGAATGCGAAGTTCCTTTCAAGCCCAGCGGAGACCGTCCTGTATACTGCAAAGAATGTTTCTCGAAGCGTAAAGATAGCGGCCGTTAAAAGGTAGCGTCTCAAGGCTTTAAATATATCTGCAATATGTGGCATGTCTATATAATTTCCTGTTCTGACAATTCCCTTTACACCGGAATTACTACTGATATTCCTCGCCGCATAAAAGAACACAATTCCGGCAAAGGCGGCCACTGTACCATGGCCCGCCGGCCGGTAAAATTGTTATATAAAAAAGCATATCCAGATAGATCCCTGGCTCTCAAGCGTGAATCAGAAATCAAAAGCTGGACAAGAAATAAAAAACTGGCATTGATAAAGCTATAGCCAAAAAGGAGGAGTATATGGCAAATGATCTGGGAAAGACCTCAACCGGCATACAGCCTAATGTAGCAGCCCTATTAAGTTATGTGTTGGGTGTTCTTACAGGGGTTATCTTTTTAATAATTGAGAAAGAAAATAAATTTGTGCGGTTTCACGCAATGCAATCCATAATAACCTTTGGCGGATTATTTGTGATTCAGATAGTATTTGCATTTATTCCTGTAGTAGGAGCTATAATAATACCTATAATAAGTATTGCAAGCCTGATACTTTGGGTAGTTTTGATGATCAAGTCTTATCAGGGAGAGAAGTTCAAATTGCCCATAGTCGGAGATATGGCGGAAAAGCAGGCGTAATAAAAAAGGAGTGGCCTAATGTCTATTATCAAGGAATTTAAGGAATTTGCCGTTAAAGGCGACGCAGTGGATATGGCAGTAGGCATTGTAATCGGAGCTTCGTTTGGAAAAATAGTCACTTCTCTGGTAGGCGATGTAATGATGCCGCCTTTAGGAATATTGCTTGGAGGAGTTGATTTCAAAAGCCTGAAAGTAGTTCTTAAGGAAGCAGTTATTAATACGCCACCAACTCCGTCAATTCCGGCAGTTACTCTTAATTACGGGTTATTTATAAACACAGTAATTGATTTCTTGATTGTGGCGTTTTGTATTTTTCTAGCAGTTAAAGGTATTAATTATTTGAAAAAAAGCGCAGCAAAATAATCAGGCAGTTAGAGTTATCCAATGAGTGGCAAGGCAAAAAAATCCCAGGCAGAATTTGCTTGGGATTTTTTGCTTTTAGGGGTAAAATATATTTCCTATGATTAACATGAGAAAATTTATAATATTCAGGAGGAAAGATGTTTAAGAAAGCAGTATTTATTTTGGCTATTTTCATGTTTGCGGCTTCTGCGCTTGCTGGCCAGAGCAAGAATTCTATACAGATAAAAGGTTCCGATACCATGGTTAATTTAGGCCAGGCATGGGCTGAGAAATATATGGAAAAAAATCCTGGAGATTTTGTTGCTGTTACAGGAGGGGGTTCCGGCACAGGGCTTTCCAGCCTCATAAGCGGCACGTGCGATATTGCAATGAGTTCTAGGAATATAAAAGAAAAAGAAATAAGCCTGGCAAATAAGAAAGGCATAAATCCGAATGAGATTAAAGTAGCTTTGGACGGTTTAGCAGTGGTAGTCAATCCCTCTAATCCTGTGGATAAACTTACACTGGACCAGCTTTCAGGTATTTTTACGGGAAGGATAACTAATTGGAAAGAACTTGGCGGTAAAGATGAAAGAATAGTGGTGCTTTCCCGCGAAGTGAATTCAGGCACGCATGTTTATTTTAAAGAGCATGTTTTAAGAAAAAATGATCCGAATAGCAAAGAAGAGTTTTCGCCTGGCGCCTTGATGCTTTCGTCATCCCAGGCCATTGCTGATGAAGTGGCTGGAAATTCCAGCGCTATAGGATATTATGGTATGGGCTATATTTCAGCCAAGCAAAAACCAGTTGCTATAGCCAAAGATGAAAAATCAGAATATGTGGAGCCTATAATTGAAAATGTTTTGAACAATAAATATCCTATATCAAGGCCATTGCTTATTTATACAAATGGCGCGCCTCAGGACCTGGTAAAAAAGTTTATTGATTTTGCGCTTTCCAAAGAAGGCCAGGATATAGTTTTAGCCACTGATTTCGTCCCAGTTAGCAAGTAAATTAGTTAGCCACAAAGTAGGGGCGGTTTAAACCTCCCCTACTTTGTGGCTAACTGTAAAGGATATGCGTAAGTTTAAAGAATTTATCATAGAGAAGCTGATACTTATCAGCGGCATTGCCTCAATATTTTTTGTTGTATTGATATTCCTGTTTCTTCTTAAAGAAGGGCTTTCAGTATTTAATACTGTAAGCCCTTTTAATTTTTTATTCGGTAAAAGTTGGTATCCTATTTCAGAACCGCCGCAGTTGGGAATACTTCCTCTGATTCTCGGGTCATTATTGGTTACCTTAGGCGCAGCTATTATTTCTATTCCTATAGGAGTGGGCTGCGCAGTCTATATTGCAGAAGTTGCGCCCGGAAAGATTAAAGAAACTCTTAAGGCAGGCATAGAGCTTTTGGCTGCAATCCCAAGCGTGGTGTTAGGATTTATAGGTATGGTGACCCTTGTGCCTCTTGTAAAAAATATTTTTCATCTGCCGACAGGCTTGACAGCATTGTCAGGCTCTATAATGCTTGCTTTTATGGCTATGCCTACAATAGTCTCAATCGCTGAAGATGCGCTTTATTCTGTCCCGAAAACTTACAAAGAAGGCGCTCTTGCGCTTGGGGCAACTCACTGGCAGACAATATGGCGGATCATGCTTCCTGCTGCATCTAGCGGCATACTGGCTGCTATAATGCTAGGGATAGGAAGGGTGATCGGCGAGACCATGGCAGTTATGATGATTACAGGAAATGCGGCTGTTATACCAAATAGTATTTTGGCCCCGGTCCGTACTTTAACAGCTACTATTGCAGCTGAGATGGGAGAGGCAGTGGTCGGCAGCGAACATTATTTCGCTCTTTTTGCTGTAGGCATAGTTTTATTTGTCATAAGTTTTATAGTTAACGTAACAGCGGATTTATTCCTGCATAAAAAACAATGAAGAGAAATCCTCATAGAACGCAGAATATCGCTTTTTTCTTTTTACTGGTGGCAATGCTTTTAATAGTGGTGCCTGTGAGCCTGATAGTTGTAATTATTATTCAAAAAGGCTTGCCTGCCATAAACTGGCAGTTTCTCTCTGATGTCCCGAGGCAGGGAATGCGCGCCGGAGGCATATTCCCTGCAATCGTAGGAACAATATATTTAGTTACAGGGGCAATTATATTTGCTTTGCCCATAGGTCTTTTAGCTGCAATATATTTAAGCGAATATTCTAAAGATAATCCGCTTAATCGCATTATAAAACTGGCCATTGTTAATCTGGCAGGGGTGCCGTCAGTGGTTTACGGGCTTTTCGGCCTGGCGCTTTTTGTCGTATTTTTTAAATTCGGGGCATCGATTCTTTCAGGTTCTCTTACGCTTGGAATAATGATACTTCCTATAATAATTACTACTTCGCGCGAGGCGCTTGAAAGCGTTCCTCAGTCATTCCGGGAGGTAAGCCTGTCTTTGGGAGCAAGTAAGTGGCAGACTATACGTCATATTGTCCTGCCGAATGCCATACCTGGGATTTTGACAGGAACTATTCTGGGGCTGGGAAGAGCTGCCGGAGAGACAGCGCCGATACTATTTACAGTTGCTGCTTTTTATCTGCCGCAGCTTCCGAAATCTATTTTTGACCAAGCAATGGCCCTGCCGTATCATCTGTATGTTATCTCCACCCAGGTGCCAAATGTTGATGAGAAAATAAGATACGGGACTGCTTTTGTATTACTGGCGCTGGTTTTATTTATGAATCTGGTGGCAATAATCATACGTTATAAATTCAGAAAGAAAAAGAAATGGTAAAATTTGAAATAAATGATCTTAACATCTGGTTTGATTCTACTCAGGCATTAAAAGATGTCAGCATGCAGATCCTGCCCAATGAAGTTTTAAGCGTCATAGGTCCGTCCAATAGCGGCAAGACCACTTTTTTAAGGATGCTTAATCGCATGAATGACCTTAACCCTAATTTCAGGATGAGCGGAAATGTTATGTTCGAAAAAGAAGATATAATGAAAATAGATGTGGAGCTCTTGCGAAGAAAAATAGGAATGGTTTTTGCATTACCTTTGCCTCTTCCATTATCAATATTCGATAATGTAGCGTATGGCGTCAGGATGCACGGTTTAACTGATAAAACCAGAATGGCGGAAAAAGTAAGAGAGGCGTTGAGGCAGGGTTATCTGTGGGATGAGGTTAAAGATAGGCTTACCGAGTCAGCGTTTAAATTATCCGGCGGCCAGCAGCAACGTTTATGTATAGCCAGAACTCTTGCAGTGGAACCTGAAGTGATTCTTTTTGATGAACCATGCTCAGGCCTTGACCCTATTTCTACGGCAAAGGTAGAGGATGCCATGGTTAAATTAAAAGAAAAATATACGATAATCCTTGTGACTAACAATGTAAAACAGGCAGCCAGGGTAGGCGACAGGACAGCTTTTTTTCTAAACGGCGAACTTGTTGAACTGGATAAGACAGACAAAATTTTTACAGCGCCTAGAGATAAGCGCACAGACGGATACATCAGAGGAAAATTTGGTTGATGGAAAAGATAATAACTAAAAATTTAAATCTATGGTATGGAGATTTTCAGGCCTTAAAAAACGTAAATTCCGGTTTCAAGGCAAATAAGATTACAGCCATCATCGGGCCTTCAGGCTGTGGCAAGTCTACTTTGCTCAGGGTATTTAACCGCATGAATGACCTGATAGAAGGCGTTAAAATGAATGGCGAAATTCTTGTTGAAGGTGAAAATATCCTTAATCCGGACATAGACCTTGTGAATTTAAGAAAAAAAGTAGGAATGGTTTTTCAGAGGCCAAACCCGTTCCCGTTATCTATTTATGAAAATATAGTTTTCGGAGAAAAAATTCACGGAGATAACATAAAAAAAGACAAACTTTACGATATTGTTGAAGAAAGTTTAAAAAGCGTACTTTTGTGGGATGAATTGAAAGACAGGCTGAATAAATCAGCCATGAAGCTATCTTTAGAACAGAAGCAGAGGCTTTGCATCGCGAGGCTCATAGCTGTAAAGTCAGATATATTATTAATGGATGAGCCGTGTTCCGCATTGGATCCGCAATCAACAGCCAGGATAGAAGAATTGATGAGGGAGCTTAAGAATAACTATACTATAATAATAGTTACGCATAATATGCAGCAGGCAGCGCGCGTTTCAGACAATACAGGATTTATGCTTTTTGGAGAACTTGTAGAATTCCGCGATACGCATGAAATATTTACTGCTCCCAGCGATAAGCGCACAGAAGATTACATTACAGGCAGGTATGGATAAAAAGGAGGGTTTGTATGGAAAGACATTTTGACCAGGAGTTAAAAGATTTAAATCAGGAAATACTGAAAATGGGCGCCTTTGCAGAAGAGGCTATTTATAAATCTGTGGAGGCTTTGAAAAATCAGGATACGAAGTTAGCTCATGCGGTTATTGATCATGATAATGATGTCGATAATCTGGAGCTGGCTATAGATGAAAAGTGTATAGACCTGATAGCCCGGTACCAGCCTATGGCCAAGGATCTCCGCTTTATTGCAACAGGCATGAAAATAAACGCTGAGCTGGAAAGGATAGCTGATATTGCTGTGGATATAGCTCAGCGCACGCTTGAGCTAGTAGATAAGCCATTATTAAAACCTTTGATTGATATACCTAAGTTGACTTCTGTAGCTCAGAATATGGTTAAGATGTCCATAGATGCTTTCATAAAAAGGGACATAGAACTTGCCAAAAAAGTACTCTTATCCGATCCGGAGGCTAATGCCCTGCGCGACCTGGTCCAGAAAGAATTAACAGAAGATTATATGGCAAAGGACTCTTCCAGCGCCCCCAGGGCTGTCCAGCTGTTATTGATAGCGCGTTTCTTGGAACGCATATGCGACCACACCACAAATATTGCAGAAGATGTGATATACATGGTTCAGGCAGAGGTTGTAAAGCACCACCCGGAGAAACTAAAAGAATAAGGTCACTATGGGAGCCCGACTCCCGATGGGAGTCGGGCTCCCATAGTGAAGGTAGTAGTTGACAAATAGAGAGGAGATATTTTGTAATGCATGAGTATCATATTGTGGAAGGGATGGTTAAGCAGATACTGGAAAAAGCAAAAAACTCCGATGCTAAAAAAATAACCAGCGTTACGCTTATTTTAGGCGAACTTTCAGGATTACAGGAAGAATCTATCAGGATGTATTTTAATAATCTTTCCAAAGAAAATATTCTTGAAGGCGCGAAACTTATTATTAAACCCGTTAAATCAAAGTTAAAATGTAAAGACTGCGGCGAAATATTTGAACATCAGGAAACGGATTTTAACTGTCCAAAATGCCGCGGTCTGGGCGTTTTGATGAGTCCTGGCAAAGAATTTTACATAGATAACATTGAAGTCGAATCAGATGTATAGCCACAGCTGAATTTTATATGAATAGGTATATACAGGTAATCACGACTATATCCAGCAAAGCTGGGGCTGAGAAAATAGCAAAGGCGCTTATTGACAAGAGGCTTGCCGCGTGCGTGCAGATTATAGGCCCGTTTAAAAGCGTATACAGGTGGAAAGGCAAAGTCGAAAAGACAACGGAATGGGCCTTGGCCATAAAAACCGAAGGCAGGCTTTATAAAAAACTGGAAAGCGCAGTTAAAAAAATACATCCTTATGAAGTCCCTGAAATTATAGCCATTCCTATTATAAAGGGGAGTAAGGATTATTTGAAGTGGCTTTCCGATGAAACCCCGAGAAGATAATGGATAAGAAGATTAAACTTGGGATATCTAGCTGTCTTTTGGGCGAGAACGTCAGATATGACGGCGGGCATAAGCTGGATCATTATCTGAAAGATACGATTGGCAAGTTCGTTGAATGGACCGGTGTATGTCCTGAAACTGAATGCGGGCTCGGGATCCCAAGAGAGGCAATGCATTTGGTGGGTACTGTTGAGTCTATCAGGCTTGTCACAAGAAATTCCAAGATAGACCATACAGATAGAATGCTTAAGTGGTCTGAAAAAAGGCTAAATGAGCTTAAAAAGGAGAATATCTCAGGTTTTATTTTTAAAAATAATTCTCCAAGTTGCGGTTTGCATAAAGTGTTTCATAAAAAAGGCACTGGTATCTTCGCAATGGAAGTTATAAAGCGTTTTCGCGCCTTGCCTGTAGAAGACGAAGAAAGGCTTCGAGATGAAAATTGTAAAAAGAAATTCATAAAAAATATCTTTGCCTGTAAGCCCAACGCATGAAATCCGCATTATACATACATATCCCTTTTTGCAAAGAGAAGTGCCTGTATTGCGATTTTTACAGCGCCCAGTATTCCGAAAGCCTGGCGGGTTCATACATATCAGTGATTTTAAAACAGCTTCAGGGATTGAATCAGGATTTTTCAACTATTTATATAGGCGGAGGCACCCCGAGCATTTTAAGCCTGAATTTATTGGATAAATTATTATCAGGTTTAAAAAAATTTCTAAAATCTGATATGGAATTTACAATAGAGACGAATCCGGAAAGCGTGGATTCAGAAAAACTTAAATTATTTCTGGATAAAGGCGTAAACCGCATCAGTATAGGGGTCCAGTCGTTTGATGATAAAAAATTAAAAACGCTTGGAAGGATTCATGACGCAAGAGAGGCAATGGAAGCGATAGAGCTTTCAAAGAAAGCAGGCTTTAAAAATATAAGTATTGATATGATATTCGGCATAAGCACAGAAGATTTAAAGGCGTGGCAGGCTGACCTTGCAAATGTCGCAGGATGCGCTAGCCAGCACATATCCTGCTACTCCCTTAGTTATGAAAAAGATACGCCTTTATTCAGGATGAGAGAAAAAAATCGCATTGCGCCTCTGGATAATGAAACCATGGCAGAGATGTATCGATATACAATGTCTTATCTGCCCGCTAAAGGCTTTAATCATTATGAGGTTTCAAATTTTGCAAAGCCAGGTTTTGAATGCGCTCATAATTTGAATTACTGGGATAATAATCCTTATATAGGCCTGGGGCCGTCAGCTGTTTCGTATATAGAAAGCGGCCGTTCTGAAAATGTAGCCGGGGTAGAGGAATACATTGATAGGTACGAAAAAGGCGTGAGCCTTATTGCGTACAGGGAAAATCTATCAGGCGTCAGAATGGCAAAAGAGGCTGCGGCAGTGAAAATAAGGACGAAACAGGGAATAGATTATGAATGGTTTAAAAATAAAACAGGCTTTGATTTCGAGGATATCCTGGAAAAAGGCGTTCTTGATGAACTTTTCAAAGACAATCTTCTGGAGTATAGAATAGATAAAGTGACTCGGGAGAGGACAGGTATAGTGCTTACTGAAAAAGGTTTTTTGTTTTCAGACACTGTTTCATCGGCATTTTTATAGAAAGTCCGACTCCCACAGGGAGTCGGACTTCCATAGTAACTACTCCGTTCGGCGAACGAAAATGAGGTGAGTTATGAAACATTTTACAGAATACATCTGGATGAATACCGAAAATAGATACGAGATAGTGAATATTACTTCGGAGGTAGAAAACGCTGTCAGAAAAAGCGGCATAGAAGAAGGCATCTGCCTTGTGAATGCAATGCATATAACAGCCAGCGTATTCATAAATGACAACGAAAGCGGCCTGCATGAAGATTTCCTGAAATGGGTGGAAAAGCTCGCGCCATACGGAGTTGATAAGTATAAGCATAATCTCACAGGAGAAGACAATGGCGATGCGCACCTTAAAAGGACTATTATGGGAAGGGAAGTTGTGGTAGCGGTAACAAAAGGCGAGCTTGATTTCGGGCCGTGGGAACAGGTTTTCTACGGCGAATTCGACGGCCAGAGAAAAAAGAGAATTTTAATAAAAATAATAGGAGACTAATTTAAAATTATGACAACAATAACACTTTTAACAATAAATTCAACATTGTTGTTTTTATAGTTGTTTGGAAGGGTATATGGTGAAATCAAAGTTTTTGCCTGTATGCGGGCAGGATATTAAAGATAGAGCCTGGGATCATCTGGATGTTATCCTTGTGACAGGCGACGCATATGTGGACCATCCTTCTTTTGGCGCAGCTGTTATTGCCAGGGTCTTGGAGCAGACCGGGTATAAAGTAGGTATTATCAGCCAGCCTGACTGGAAGACCTCGGATGATTTTTTAAAACTGGGAAAACCAAAGTTATTTTTCGGGATTACAGCAGGCAATCTGGATTCGATCCTTTCTAATTACACCATCAATCGCTCCAAGAGGAAACAAGATGATTATTCGCCGGGGGGCAGGATAGGTTTGAGGCCTAACAGGGCCACAATTGTTTACGCGAACAAGATAAGAGAACTTTTTCCAGACACGCCGATTGTGCTAGGCGGCATAGAGGCTAGCCTGAGAAGGCTGGCTCATTATGATTTCTGGTCAGACACGGTGCGCCGCTCGATTCTTTTAGATGCAAAAGCGGATTTACTTGCCTACGGCATGGGAGAAAAACAGATTGTAGAAATAGCCAGGCGCATAGAGAAAGGCGAAGACGTAAAAAGTTTTGATAATATACGCGGGACAGTGATTGTAAAAAAGACATTGGATGGCCTGAAAAATTATATAGAAATACCTTCTTTTGAAGAGGTTGAAAAAAATAAAGATAAGTTTAACGAAGCGTTCAAATTATTTTATCTGGAGTCTGATCCTGTGAGAGGCAAAACTATTGCCCAGAAGCACGGCGATAGATTTGTCGTACAGCTAGCTCCGGAAAAACCCCTGACCCCTAAAGAGCTGGACGATATATATCTGCTTGATTATGTGAGGCTGCCCCATCCCAGCTATGACAAAGAGGGAGGGGTGCCGGGTTTTGAGACGATAAAAAATTCAATAATCTCCCACAGGGGCTGTAGCGGTGAATGCAGCTTCTGTTCTCTGGGGATTCATCAGGGCCGCATAATACAGTCAAGGAGCAGGGAATCTATAGTTAAAGAAATAGAAATTCTGACGCAGCAAAAATATTTCAAAGGTACGATAACGGATATAGGAGGCCCTACCGCGAATTTATACGCCGCAGGCTGCAAATCATGGGAGAGGCGCGGGGCTTGTAAAGATAAAAAATGCCTTATGCCTTCGAAATGCCCTAATCTTGAGCTTGGCTACGACGAAACCCTGAGCCTCTGGGACAGGGTTAAAAAGATTAAAGGCGTGAAACATATATTTATAGGAAGCGGTCTGCGATACGATCTCCTGACAGACAAGCAGTCTGACAGATACCTGAAGGCTTTATGCAGGGAACATGTAAGCGGTTATCTGAAAGTAGCTCCTGAACACGTCTCCGGTAAGGTCCTGGAGCTTATGAATAAGCCCGGGATCAGGGTATATGAAAGATTTGTAAAGAGGTTTCAGAATGTAAATAGAGAACTTGGCAAGAAACAGTTTATCGTGAATTATTTTATAACATCTCATCCGGGCGCGGATAAGCCTGCAAGCCTGGAAATGGCGCGATACTTTTCAGAAAAAAAAATCAGGCCGGAACAGATCCAGGATTTTATACCCCTTCCGATGACTGCATCAGCTGCCATGTACTGGACAGGTAAAAACCCGTTTACCGGAGAAAGTGTTTACGTAGCCAAAGATATCAAGGAAAGAAACTGGCAGAGGGCTTTAGTCCAGCCGGCCCGGCTACCCTCTTAGCTGTTTTTCCGCGTCTATTATATCGCGGTTAATGATGCGGATTAATTTTAGCGCCTTTTCTTTGAATTCCGGAGAGCAGGGTGTGTCCATGAGTTCCCTTAGTATTTGGACCCCCATCCTGAAATAGCGTATTATCTCTCCTTCGTCAGAATCTGTATGCCGCAGGATATTGTCAAAACTTTCATTTCTTACCCACGCCTCCAGGCAGGGCGAAAGATGATAGTAATATCTTTTGCTGAAAGGCCTTATCCTCATCTTTCTCTCGGATTTTTCTATTATTTCCAGGACCGTATCAGTGATATTTTTAATGGATTTTGCGGTCTTAGAGAGCTTGGGCAGGATACTGGTCTTTCTCGGCTCAAATACAAGGCCGAGGCAGAGTATTCCAAGCTCTGTTTCTGATAGGTTTTCCAGAATCCCTCTTTCGTAAAGCTCTGCGAGCGAGAGTTCATAACCGTAGATTTTACTGGCGAATTCCCCTTTTTTTGTAAGAGAATTATTTTTTATATATCCCAGGTCCTTCAACAGCCTGACTTTATTATACAAAAGGTCCAGGGCTTTTTGCCTTGAGTGTTTATTTGCCTGAAAATAATGAAATGAAAGAGGATAGATCTCATATAATTTTTCTTTGTATTTACTGTAAAGGTTCAATATGGTGGCGTAAGATGCATTGAATTTACTTTCCACCTTTTCCGGGGTGCCGTAAATTATTTTATTTAATTCCTGGCCGGAAGTATGGTGCGGGTTTATCCGGGAATAGACAAAGCCTTCTTCGTCTATGCCGCGCCTTCCTGCGCGGCCTGCCATCTGATAGAAATCCCTTGTTTTCAAGGCGCTGTAAAAATTTCCGTAGAATTTCCTGAGCTCATTAAACACGACTGTCCGCGCCGGCATGTTTATGCCCAGCGCAAATGTCTCTGTTGTAAATATCACTTTTATCAATCTGGAAGTAAAAAGCCTTTCCACTACTTCCTTCAGCGTGGGCATCATCCCGGCGTGATGAAATGCAATACCTTTTTCTACAAAAGGAAGCATGGCCTCAGCGCTTTTTTCATTCAAAAGGTCAAATCTCTGCCGCAGCTCGCGGTAAAGAGTTTTTATAGCCTGTTTTTCATCGTAATTTAAAAAATCAAAACACATGATTTCCTCTGCGAGCCTTTCGCAGTGCCTTCTTGAGAAACAGAAATAGATACAAGGCAATTTATTGTTTTCAAAAAGGTATTTTATCAGCCCTACAGGCTTATTCGGCTTGAACTGTTCATGTCGCCCGATATTTTTTATAGCTATGGTATTATCCAGAATTTTGTTATGGCATTGAAAAAAGAAATGGAGCGGCACAGGCCTTTTATCCTCTTTGATTACTTTAAGAGGTTTTTTGTGTATCGACTCGATCCACCTGGCAAATTCGTCTATATTGGGTATGGTCGCTGAAAGCGCGAGCATTTTCATCCTGGGCGGCAGAAATATGAGAGACTCTTCCCATACAGTGCCGCGCTCGTAATCGTCCAGATAGTGTATTTCATCAAAAATTATCCAGGAATATTCGTTCAGGTTGGTTTCTTCTTCCAGTACTTTGTTCCTAAAGATTTCTGTTGTCATGATAAGTATTGATGCAGCAGGGTTTATCGTTACGTCTCCCGTGAGTATGCCTATATGGTCTTTGAAATTTTCCTGGAAATCCCTGAATTTCTGGTTAGAGAGAGCTTTTATAGGAGCTGTGTATATAGCCTTGGTGCCTTTGGCCAGGCAGTCATTTATCACGTGTTCGGCTATGACGGTTTTGCCTGCGCCTGTGGGGGCAGACACTATTACAGAATAACCTTCCTTGATGTAATTGATAGCTTTTTCCTGAAAAGGGTCATAAATCATACCCACCATTATACCCTTTTTTCTAAAAATAAAAAAGTACTTGCGAACAATAATTATATATGATATAAAAATATCTATTATACATAGGGAAATAAAGTGCAAGAAAAACATACCACGTCTCTTTACACCATAGGCATTACTGCAGATCTTATCAAGGTTTGTCCCGCTACACTGCGAAATCTGAGAGAAAAAGGATTGATAGGAGTGAATATGAAAAGCATATTGATATCTATGCTGGCGTTAGCGTTGCTGGCTTTGTTTATCCCTTGCAGTTTTGCAGGTACAGATGAAGAAATCCAGGCATTGAAACAGCAGGTTCAGCAGCTTATGCAGCGTATTGAAAAGCTGGAATCTGAGCAATTACAGGCAAAGAATGAAACAGCCAAGACAAAAGAAGAGCTCGCAAAGATAAAGGAAACCGGTCCGGCAGGCGCGGCTCCGAAAGTGGACCTTTCAAATGCGCTGTCAAACCTTAAAATAAAGGGCAGGTTGGCAACAGGATATTATAAATCAGGGAGCGCAGGCTCGTTTTCTTCAGGGTCTTTTGAGATGCCGGACGCAAAACTCCAATTCAGTTTTCAGCCTGACGAGGTAAATACAGTGGTTATGCGGTTTAAGCTGGATAATGGCGTGACAGGCATATCAACAACAAACCCGTTATTGGATTACTTTTATCTGCAGTCCACGGATTTTATACCATCTTTGAAAGATACGCCTTTCAGCCTTTCGAGCAGGCTTGGCAGATTTAAACTTGGTTTTGGGGAAGAGACATGGTCTAATAATATAGTAGATGGTGTTTTACCATCTACTTCTGCGGCCAATGCTACTGTCAACGATGAAGGATTAGAATTAGCAGGTAAAATAAAATTAGACAAAGCAGGATTAAAGCCTCTAGGCTGGGTCACTTCTATAAGTGATGGTAATACTACCGCAGGTTCTGATTCAGGCAACGGAAAGGCGTTTATGGGGAAACTGTATTATGCGCCCATCGAGCCGCTCTATCTATCTGCCAGCTATTATGATTCAGGCAGGTTGAAGTCTTCTGATTCAGAATTATCCATAGCAGGGTTAAAGACCAGACCTACTGGCGCAACTGACTGGCAGAGAAATATATGGGAATTTGACACAAGATATGATTTTAAAAAAGGCAAAAAGCCGCTAGACCCGCTTGCTTATTCTGACAGCAAGGCTATCGTAAGGCTTTCGTACGGAGGATTTCATGATATTACGAGCACTGCAGGAGCAGTTGAAAGAGCGGGGGATTTTGCTTTTATCGAGGGCATGTATAATTTAACCAAGAAGGTTTATGCCGCCGGGAGATATAGTTATGTGAACCTGGAAGATGAAGTAACGGCAGGATTGAACAGCGTTACCGCGAATAAGTATGACCGTTATTCGCTTGGCATGGGATACAGATGGAGTGATAACACGCTTCTGAAACTTGGTTACGATTGGAATAGGGAAACAGGCCCTTCTACGCAAGAGGCCAGTAACGACCAGTTAACAGCTATCATGACAACCCAGTTTTAAAATGCGCAGAGCGCTGATTATTCAGGAGGCAGCATGGATTTGAAAATATTTTTTGCCACGTTTACAGCTGTATTTTTTGCGGAGATGGCGGATAAGACGCAGATGGTGGGGATAGGCATGGCTTCAAAGTCAGCGAAGCCCTTGACGGTATTTTTCGGTTCGGTTTGCGCATACATGATCATTACGGCTGTTTCGGTTTTAATAGGCGCTACGCTCGGAAAATATATAAAACCGGAAATCATAAAATACTGCGGCGCGTCGTTATTTATAATACTCGGCGTACTGATGCTCTTCGGCAAACTATAACAACTAGAAAATCAACATTGTCGTTTTTCTAGTTGTTTGGTCTTGACTATGATGCCTATTATATGTATTATATTTCCATCGGCACATTGGTTTAAAATTATAAAGCAGCCTTAATATAGATAGAAAGAATTGCATCAATGGAAGACAGTAAAAAGCCTCGCGGTTTTATCAGAATTAATAAAGTCAGGGCATATCTTTTAATCAAAAATATAAAAGGCCTATTGAAGCAGCAGGAAAGAAAAAGAAAAAATAAATAGGCGACGGCTACCGGAAAGAGGTAGATCATGATTAAGAATGTCTTATTGGCTTTTATTCCTATCTTTGTGGCGGTTGACGTTATAGGTATACTGCCGCTTTTTGTCAGCCTCACGGAAAGCCACAAGAAAGAAGAAAAATCCAGAATAATATTTCAGTCAATGATTACAGCCATGTGCCTGGCAGTATGTTTTATATTCCTCGGCAAGGCTGTTTTTAACCTTATGGGTATCACCCTGGGCGATTTCATGGTCGCCGGAGGCTCGATTCTTTTTTATATTGCCGTTGCGGACATCAGGGGGCCTGGCAAGGGGAGCCATTATGCTAATCAGGAACTTGGGGCCGTACCCTTAGGCACGCCTCTTATCGTAGGGCCGGCTGTTCTTACCACATCGCTTATTATGAGAGGTGAATACGGCCTGCCTGCCACGCTCATATCAGTGCTGATCAATATTTTATTGGCAGGCGTCATACTTTCGCTTTCCGATGTCATAATAAAAATTCTCGGGAAGGCTGGTTCAAGGGCATTGTCAAAAGTTACAAATCTTCTTTTAGCTGCAATAGCAGTAATGCTTATCCGGAAAGGCATTATCCAGATATTCCACCTATGAATTCCTTAACCAATTTTGTCCCCGCTGTTTCGCTTTGCGAAGCAAAGCGGCGGGGGCAAAATTCAGAGGAAAATTTAACATGGAAAGTTTAAAATTAGACGGCATAAAGCCTGAATTAAAGGCCGTTATTCAGCCTTATCTTATCAAGCTCCTTGAAATACATAAAGAAAATATAATCTCTGTAGTTTTGTACGGGAGCGCTACCGGGAAGTATTTCATTCCCGAAAAATCAGATATAAATCTGGCTGTTGTATTCAAGGATCTTGGATTAAAGCAGCTGAAAGATTCTCTCCGGGTTATAAATTCCGGCATATCCAGAAGAATAACAGCGCCTTTATTTTTATCTCTGTCCCGCATTGCAACATCCAAGGACACCTTCCCCATAGAATTTATTGAGATAAAAGAAAATAATATTTTAGTCTACGGCAAAGACGTGTTCAGCGGCTTAGAGATAGACGAAGCTAACCTGAGGCTTTTCTGCAAAAAAGAGATAGAGGGAAAGCTTATAAGGATCCGCCAGGCTTATCTGGAAATAGGGCTTAAGAAAAAAGGCGTCGAGGCGCTCATGAAAGAATCCTTGAATTCACTGATCCCTGTATTCAGGGCGCTCTTAAGGCAGAAGCCCCAAAAGCCTCCTGTGGATAAAGAACAGATACTCATAGAGTTCTGCAATTATTACGGCCTTTCCAAAGACGTGTTTATAGCTATTCTGAGAGACAGGATGAACGATGAAAAGATAAAAGGCGAGGACGTAGAGGTATTTTTTGAAAAGTACCTGAAGGAGATAGAAAAGCTTTCATGAAAAAGATATTTATAATAGCCGCCTTTTTTATTTTTACAGGCATCGGACTCTGCGAAGAGCCGCGTTTCCAGAACTACGCAGGTTATGTAAATGATTACGCAGGCATTTTATCAGATGAAGCAAAAGCAAAGCTCGCTGCGCTTTCTTCGGAGATTGAAGCTAAAACCACGAGCCAGCTGGCTATCCTGACGCTGGATACGACTGCGCCGCTGGATATAGAAACTTATGCGGTAAAGCTTTTTGAAAAATGGGGCATCGGCCAAAAAGGCAAAGATAACGGCGTCCTGATCCTGGTGGTTGTAAAAGACAGGCAGGTAAGGATAGAAGTGGGATATGGCCTGGAAGGCGCAATACCTGATGTGCTGGCTAAAAATATAATCGAAAAGTTTATGCGCCCGTTTTTTAAAAGCGGGGATTACAACGCCGGGATTCTTCAGGGCGCGGCAGTTGTAAGTAAGCTTATAGCCGGCGAATATCATGTAGAAATCTCTGAATTAGAAAATATAAAAATAGCCGCCTCTTCAAAGCAGCCTTCCATTTTTGACTTTTTATTTATTATTTTTGTTATTATAATATTAATAAGGATCCGCCTTTTCTGGTTTTTTCCGATGTCAGGCCGGGTAGGCGGTAAGAGCGGAGGTTATTGGTCAGGCGGAGGAAATTCAGGCGGATTTAGCGGAGGGTTTGGAGGCTTCGGAGGCGGTTTTTCTGGCGGCGGTGGCGCCTCAGGCAGCTGGTAATTAAACCAAGGAGGGTGGTATGAAAAAAATAGGAATGGTTTTATTGGTTATTTTAGGGGTGATAGTGGTTTTAGGAGGCATGGTAATAGCAGGGCTTAATAAGCCTGTGATCCTGGACGAGCAGGTGAATAATACCTGGGCTCAGGTTGAGAATCAGCTCCAAAGAAGGGTTGACCTGATTCCGAATCTGGTGAGCACTGTAAAAGGCTATATGGAGCATGAAAGAGGCACCTTTGAAAAAATAACAGAGCTCAGGAGCCAGTGGGCAAAGGCAGCCAGCACGCAAGAAAAGATAGAAACATCGAACGCGATCACTGAAACGCTGTCAAAAATTTTAATGGTTGCTGAAAATTATCCTGTATTAAGGGCAAATGAAAATTTTCTGAGCCTTCAGGCGCAGCTGGAAGGCACTGAAAACAGGATCGCGGTAGAGAGGATGAGATATAATGACGCTGTAAAAACTTTTAACGCGTACCAGAGGACTATATTCGGCAGTGTTTTCTGCAGTTTGAGAGGCCTGAGCCAGCCAAGGGTTTATTTTAAGGCAGTGGAAGGCGCAAAAGAGGTCCCGAAAGTTATTTTTTAATGAAAAAAGTACTTTTAGTAAATCCATGGATATATGATTTCAGCGCGTATGACTTTGGCATAAAGCCGGTAGGGCTTTTACGCATAGGCCAATCTCTGCGCAGTAAAGGCGCCAGGGTAGACCTGGTGGATTGCCTCCAGGGGTGCGCAAGGCGCAAAGACGAATACGGCTTTTCAAAGATACGAAAAGAAAAAGCGGAAAAGCCTGATATGTTGAAAAATATAGAAAGGCCTTATTTCAGGTACGGCATATCTATTTCGGAGTTTATGGAAAAGATATCCGCGTTTTCAGAAATAGATGAGATCTACGTAGCTTCCGGAATGACTTACTGGTATCCCGGGGCTCATCTGGCTATAAAGCTGTTGAAAGAGCGTTTTAAAAATACGCCTGTCATACTCGGCGGTATTTACGCCACTATCTGCCATAAGCACGCGCGCCTCACAAGCAATGCGGATATCGTGTGGAAAGGCAATTTTCTTGATAAGGAATGTTTTTATCAGAGCGGGTTTTATCCCGCATATGATTTATTGGCGGATAAAGAGATCCTCCCGATACAGCTTACAACAGGATGCCCTTTCAGGTGCACCTACTGCGCCTCCAGGATGTTCGGCGCAAAATTTGAGATGAAAGACCCTGTAAGCCTGTTTGAAGAGGTGATGCATTACACTAGGGTGTTCGGGACAAAGAGCTTTGTTTTTTATGACGACGCGCTTTTGTATAGAAACGCGGAAGGCATCAAAAGATTTTTAAGGCTTGTTATCGCCTCAGGCGTGCAGTTTACTTTTCATACGCCGAACGGCTTGCACGCCAGGTTTATAGACGAAGAGCTTGCGGATCTTTTTAGGAAGACAAATTTCAGGGAGCTGCGCATATCGCTTGAGACTTCAGATGAAGGCGTCCAGCAGTTTACGGGCGGGAAGGTCAGTAATAATGACCTGAAGCTCGCTCTCAGAAATCTGAAAGAAGCCGGCTTTACGAAAAAAGATCTGGGCGTTTATATATTGATGGGCGCTAGCTATATTGATATGGAAAAGACCATGGAGGATATAATTTTTATAAATGCTCTCGGCGCAAAGGCGATTATAGCGTCTTATTCCCCCATACCCGGGACCCTGGATTATAAGATACTTGTTGAAAATAATATAATAAAAGATAACATCGATCCTTTGTGGCACAATAAGTCGATTTTCTCCGAACTTTTGATGCCGGCCTATGTCCGTAAGGCAAGGGAGATAAGGCGGTTTACGTCAAATCTTAATAAAACATAAAACCTTGTAGGTTACCGCAGGGGACGGTTTTAAACCGTCCCCTGCGCAGCTGGGGCGGTTAATATGGATTTTTTCGAAGTAATAAAAAACAGGAAATGCGTCAGGGAATATTCTGATAAAGTCGTGCCCAAGCTCCTTATAGAAAAAATCATAGACGCGGGAAGGCTGGCTGCGACTGCCAGGAATGAGCAGCCGTGGGAATTTGTAGTGACATCTGACAAAAAAACTCTTAAAAAAATATGCGACATGTGCCCGAACGGGCCTTTCATTAAAGATGTTCCGCATCTAGTAGCGGTATTTTCAAAAGACACAAAATACTATATTGAAGACTGCTCCGCGGCTACCCAGAATATGCTTTTGGCTATAGAAGCGCTGGGCCTGGCTGGCTGCTGGATAGCGGGGGATAAAAAAGATTATGCGGAAGATATCCGCAAGATATTTAACGCGCCGGATGGGTATAAGCTGGTCAGCATGATAACAGCCGGATATCCCAAAAATGAAGTTAAGCCTCACGCTAAAAGAGGCCTCAAGGATGTTTTGCACTGGGAGAAATATGCATAACACGTTCTGGAGATTCATAGACGATGACGCCACTTTTGTAGCCGAGAACCCGGATAAAATCTCAAGGCTTTATTTCCCTCTTGCAAACGAATCCGGCATAATGAGCTCCATCACCCCGAATCTGCACGGAGATATAAAAACAGGCCAGCATTCATTCCTGACAGTCCCGGTTTCCGCGGAAGATTTGGCTAACACCCTGTATAATCGCAATTTTTGGCTGTATGTTGATCCTGGCTGCGCATGGTCTGTTGCTTTTGGAGAGAGCGACGAGACATTGGTGGAGGCCGGATTTTTATGGCATAAGGTTATAAAGATAAATAGAAAACTCGGGATAAAAGTAGAGGCGTTAAATTTTATCCCTGCCCATGGCGAACCGGTTGAGCTGATGTCTTTGGAAGTCACTAATATTTCAAAAAAGAAATTAAAAATAACCCCTACCCTGGCTATACCTATATACGCCAGGTCTAGTGATAATCTTCGCGATCACAGGCATGTGACTTCCCTTTTAAATAGAATCAGGCTAACTAAGTATGGCGTTACAGTAACTCCTACGATGAGTTTTGATGAAAGGGGCCATAAAATAAATAAATTATCTTATTTTGTGTTTGGGAGCCAGGGTAATGCCGATTTACCTGAAGGGGTTTTTCCTACGCTGATGGAGTTTACAGGTGAAGGCGGAAGCCTTGAAAAGCCGGAAGCTGTTTTAAAAAATAAAGCCCCTGAGAAAAAATCAGGCATTGGAAGGCAGGGCAAAGAGGCAATGGGCGCCGTAAGATTTAAAACACTCTCTATAACTCCGGGCAAATCAATGAAATACATCGCCGCCATGGGTATAACAGAATCTAGCCCGGAGAAGATATTCCAAAAGTTTAATTCCGCTAAAAAATTAAACAAGACCCTGGCTTTTAATAAAAAATTCTGGGTTGAAAAATCGGAGGGGGTTTATTTTTCTACGGATGACAAGGATTTTGACAGGTGGATGAAGTGGGTAGGCGGCCAGCCTATATTCAGAAAGATATTCGGCTGTTCATTCCTTCCTGATTTTGATTATGGTAGAGGCGGCCGCGGGTGGAGAGATCTGTGGCAGGATTTATTGACGCTGCTTTTAATGCATCCCGAAGAAGCGCGCGCTATGCTTATAAATAATTTCGGGGGAGTGCGGCCCGATGGTTCAAACGCCACTATAATAGGAAAAACCCGGGGGGAGTTTATCTCTGACAGGAATAATATTTCCCGCACTTGGATGGATCATGGCTTTTGGCCGCTGGTGACCTTGAATCTTTATATAAATCAGTCAGGCGATAAGGATATACTTTTTGAAAAAGCCGGTTTTTTTGAAAGCGACAGGATAGATACCGTGCTAGAACATATCCTATTACAGCACCAGAGGCCTTTTACAAAAATAGGCAAACACGGGAATTTTCTTCTGGAAGGCGCTGATTGGAACGACGGGCTTGATATGGCCGGGGAAAACGGGGAGAGCGTTGCGTTTACCGCTGCTTACGCGGGAAACCTTTTTGACCTGGCAAACTTGCTTGAAAAAATAAATTATAAAAAGGAAACAATAAGCGAGCTGCGCCAAAAGGCCGATAGCCTGGCGGAACACATAAGAAGGGATGAATGGATAAAGATTAATTCAGGCTGCAGTTTCTTTAACGGATATTATGATAACCTGGGCCAGAGGGTGGAGGGGGATCATATAAATGGTGTGCGCATGACTCTCACAGGACAGGTATTTCCGATAATGAGCGGGATAGCTACAGACGAGCAGGTGCATGAAATATACAGAAGCGTAAAACGATATTTATGGGACAAGACTCTGGAGGGTTTCAGGCTGAACACTGATTTTAAAGAGATCCAGCCTAATCTTGGCAGGGCATTCGGGTTTAGTTACGGCGAAAAAGAAAACGGGGCATTCTTCAGCCACATGAACGTGATGTTTGCGTATGCGCTTTATAAAAGGGGATTTGCCAGGGAAGGATACGAGGTTATAAAATCCATATGCAGCATGTGCCTAAATACGGGCATCAGTAAGATTTATCCCGGCATCCCCGAGTATTTTAATTCCGAGGGCCGCGGCATGTATCATTACCTGACAGGCTCAGCCAGTTGGCTTTTATTTACGATGCTCACCCAGGTATTCGGGGTAAGAGGGGATATGGGGAGCCTTATGATAGATCCGAAGCTGGTGAAATCGCAGTTCGGAAAATCCAAAAAGGTTTCGGTAACTACGACTTTTGCAGATAAAGCTATACGGATCAATTATTTTAATCCTGGTAATCTTGATTACGGCGAGTATAAGATAGACAATATCTCTATAAATGGCAAGGCCGTAAAAATGTTACCTGTAAAAAGGGAAGAATTCCTGAGCCTGGCAGGAAAGGGTTTAAATATAATAGACGTTCAGTTAGTTTAACCGGCTGTTTTTTCCATGGGCTGGTTACAGCACACCAGTTCCCCGCCGCCTACCTTTGTCACGGTCACTTCATTTCCGCAGACATTGCATTTGTACTTTTCACCGGCCTTTTTTACAGCCATAAATACCTCCTCTTTCCAAATATCATATAATATACTATAATATACCTAATACCTGATGGCTTGTAAAGAAATAAAGCTCTGTAAAACTATGGGAGTTCGACTCCCATAGTGAGGGCTGGCAAGAAAAACTACGGGAGTCGGGCTCCCATAGTCAATGAAAGGATTAAAAATGGCTGATGATATATATCCAAACAAGATGTCAATCATAGAGCATCTTGAGGAATTGCGTAAACGCATTATTGCCAGCCTTATTTTTTTTACACTAGCATCTATCTTTTCCTTCATGTTTGCGGATAAAATTTCCGATATCCTGAGGCTGCCGGCCTTAGGTATTATTGAAAATTTCATATTTCTTACCCCGACAGAGGTTTTCACCGCGTATCTTAGGATGTCAATCCTTGCCGGTTTTGTAATCTCCCTGCCGTTTATCCTGCTGCAGCTGGGACTTTTTTTAATGCCTGCGGTGCAGCGGGATCAAAGAGAAGCCATAGTAAGCTGGCTAATAATCTCATTTTTACTTTCAATGCTGGGCATAATATTTTCTTATTTTCTTGCATTGCCTTTCGCGCTTAAGTTTCTTATCAGTTTTGCAAAAGGCGCGGCAGCCCCCATGATAAGCATAGGTAAATATTTTTCATTCGCAGGGGCTTTACTTCTGGTAGGAGCGGGGATATTCCAGATACCGGTTGTCATGGCGCTTTTATCTTATATCAGGATACTGAACACAGTATTTTTTAGGAAAAATCGCAAATACGCCATAGTGGCTATCTTTATAATAGCCGCTATCATTACGCCGACGCAGGATATCGTGAACATGCTGATATTCGCAGTGCCTATGCTTGCGCTTTATGAGGCAGGCATATTTGCGTCATGGGTAATAGAAAAGAGAAGAAAGGCATGAATAAGGTTTCAATATTTGAAAGCTTGCCCAAGAGAAAAATTACAAGAAAAGGATTTTTGAAACTATGCGGGATAGGCGCGGGAAGCCTTGCATTAAACAGCGCGCTCGTTAAATTCGCGTTTGGCAAGGAAGAAGTTTCTACCGGAAGACCCGGCAAAAAAATAAAAGGACTGCACGACCTGGTTGTTGCAAAAGGGGGAGACCCTTACGCAATGACTGTTAAGGCGATAGAGGCAATGGGCGGGATGGGAAAATTTGTCAGGAAAAACAGCACTGTGCTTGTGAAGCCAAACATAGGATGGGACCGTTCTCCTGAGCAGGCAGCAAATACCAATCCTCAGGTTGTAGGGGCTCTTGTGGATTTGTGCTTTAACTCAGGCGCTAAAAGGGTAAATATATTCGACAGGTCATGTAACGACCAAAAGCGCTGTTATAAAAATAGCGGCATAGAAAAAATCGCCAGGGAAAAAGGCGCCAACGTCTATTCTCCTGATGACTGGAACGTGGTAAAGGCAAAATTTAATTATGAAAGCCCCATGAAAGGCTGGCCTATCTACAGGGATGCTCTGGAATGCGATACTTTTATAAACGTGCCTATATTGAAACATCATTCACTGGCAGGCCTCACGATTTCCATGAAAAACCTGATGGGTATCTGCAGTGGCAACAGGGGCCTCATACATTTTGATATAGGAACAAAGCTGGCGCATCTTACAGATTTCATAAAACCTGACCTGAACGTGATAGACGCCTACAGGATTCTCAAAAGAAACGGGCCCTCAGGCGGTAATCTTGCAGATGTCGTGGATATGAAAACCCTGATAGTCGGCACGGATCCTGTATTGTGCGACGCGTACTCCTGCGTATTGATGGGCCAGGAGCCGTCTTCCATGAGTTATATAAAGCAGGCTGTGAAATACAATATAGGCAAAGGCGAATATACTGATATAGCAAAGTCAGACATATTAACCATCGAAGTCTAATATGAAAAAACTAATCTTAGCCAGAAAGCTCAGCCAGGCGCTATTTCTATTATTATTTATTTATCTTTTGTGGCTGACCCCGCACACAGCCGCGTTTTTTAAAATAGACCCGCTTATTTCAATATTTAGCCTGTTTTCCCTGATAATGCTTGGCGCGACCCTTATAATAGGAAGATTTTTCTGCGGATGGGTTTGTCCGCTTGGGACTATTATTGATGTATGCGGAATAAAAGCGAAAAATAGAGATACCGGGTTTCTTAGAAAGGTTAAGTATTATGTGCTCGGGGTTATTGTTATATTCGCTTTTTTGGGGATACAGATTGCGTGGATTTTTGATCCGCTTGTTATTACAGCGAGATTTATTTCTTTAAATTTTATACCGTCTTTTACCCTGGCCCTGGACAAATCATTCATTTTTCTTATAAAGAGCCTTAATTTTTACGCGCCGCTCTATGATTTTTACCGCATGCTGAAATTATCCATACTCGGAACAAAGATATTTTATTTCCCGCACTCTTTTATCACTTTAAGTTTTTTTGTTATAATCTGCGGACTTGCGTTTGCAACGAAAAGATTCTGGTGCCGCATAATCTGCCCTTTGGGCGCGATATATTCTATCGTTGCTAAATTTTCTATATTAATCCGGCGTGTGGATAAATGCGTTAATTGCATGAAGTGTAAAATCAACTGCCGCATGTCAGCGATAAATGAGGATATGAGTTATAAAAAAAGCGAATGCGTATTATGCATGGACTGCGTATATGATTGCCCTGTCCATTCTACGAGGTTCGTCTGGCCTGCGAAGCCTGCTAAACCCCAGGCCAAAGATTCCATAACGCGCAAAGATTTTTTATTCTTGATAGCGTCTTCATTTTTATTTTTAGGGTTTAAAGGAAGGGAAGAGGCTGCCAAGAAAAAACTTATCAGGCCTCCGGGAGTTAAAAATGAGCATGAATTTTTAAATAAATGCATAAGATGCGGTAATTGCATGAAGATCTGCCCGACCAACGGCCTCCAGCCTGCGATATTTGAATCAGGCTTGATCGGCATATGGGCGCCTCATCTTGTGCCTGAAATAGGATACTGCGAGTATAACTGTAATCTTTGCGGAAACGTCTGCCCGACAGGCGCTATACCTAAATTAAGCCTGGTTCAAAAACAGGAACAAAAGCTGGGTACGGCATTCATTGATAAATTTATCTGCCTTCCCTGGTCGCAGAATAAAGAATGCATTGTATGCGAAGAGCATTGCCCTGTGCCCAGTAAAGCCATTAAGACCTATGAAGAAGTTATTGCGGGTAAAAAGATCCGCAAGCCTTATGTGGATATTTCTTTATGCGTGGGATGCGGGATTTGCCAGAATAAGTGCCCCACGAGGCCCGAAAGAGCCATACGAGTTTTGCCATAATAACTTTGTTTTCTCCGCTGCGTAGGCGGAGTTTAAACCCCACCTAAGCAGCGGAGGAGGTTCAAATCCTTCCACATTTTAAATTCTTCCATGCATAGATAGATTGGCAATTTCCTGGAATGTTTTTTAAAGCTATTAAGTAGACTTTTATACATATTGCATCTCAGGCCGTAAGGATACCTTAGTTTATCGTCGTATCCCAGTAAAAGTTCTTCATCCAGGATTTGATTTTCCGGAAAACGGTTTTCTATTATCGGCTTTAGTTCAGGCTTGAACCTGAATGTGCCTATGCTTATCCACGCTATGTCTTTGGGGTTTATTTTACTGAATAATAAATCTATTACGCCTTGGTATTCTTTTTCCCAGCCATTAAAATAAATCACCGGGTCAAAATGAAACCCTATCTTGTAGCCTGCCTGAACACATTTTTCAGCCGACTCGAGCCTTTTGCTCAAAGAAGCTGTAAAAAATTCGTTCTTATCTATTATCTTCTTTGGGTTCAAAGACCATGAAATAACTATATTCCCGGAATGCCTCGCCTTTAAGATATTATCTATAGTGGAACTTTTTGTTTTGAATTCGAAAACAGCGTCTTTATGATTATTGAAAAATTCTATTATATCGAGTGAATATTCTGTTATATGGTCCAGCATCATGGAGTCTGAAAATTCTCCTGTTCCGATGCGCATCTTTGGTTTTTTGTAGCGCCTGAATCTTTCGAAGAATTTATCGATATTCGCTGGGAATATAAGCCCCGGCGCATTGTTATATTCCTGGAGATAGCAGTATGTGCAGTCAAATATGCACCCGAACCCGAGATTGAATATATGGTAGCCGCAGCCTGCGGCGCCTTTTGTGCACGGGCATTTTTTAAAGAAGTCGTATTTTTCATTTGTGATAAAAACCCTGTCGCGCCTTTTGTTGTAAGAGGATATGCCTGATGTTTTATCGTCCCGGATAAAATCCTTTAGCGAGGATATTTCCATGAATTTCGCTTCAGGGAAAGATTTCTTGAAGTTATTTTTCAGGCCGGATAAAGCAGCTGATTTTTCAATAAATATTCTGGCAGGGCTGAATTCCGAATCGCCGAGATTAAACTCATTGGCGGGTTTTATCGCTATTTTAGGCAGGTGTGGCCTTATATCCTCGTTATGCCTAGAGGCGTACGGAAACCTTATTTTTAAAAGCCTGTTTTTTACAGATTCAAAATTATTGGAATCAATCGGATTGAGTATTTCTTCCGGGCTTATTTTATCTCTTTTGGATATTTCGTAAACGAGCCGTTCGATTTCCTGTCTTTTATTGACGCCGAAGCCGGGAAAATAGGAGGCTATTTTATAAAGCTGCATATGGAATATATGCCTTCTTTGATAGAAGACGATAGCCTTACCCGGTCTTCATCGATCAAGGGCCCGTAAAAAGGCTTTTCGTTTATTATGTCCGAGATATAGAAGAGGGCCATGGCCTTGAGGTTTTTCTGGGTGGCTGCTGAGAAGAAACCCGAGCATTCCATATCCACTACCTGGATATTTTTTTCGGAAAACAGGCCCAGATAGTCTTCTTCCAGTTTTAAAGAGCCCAGGGTCGCGCAGCTCACTTCCCGGACTGATTTGTTAGTTTTTAAAAAAGATCCTAACAGGCCATCGTCCGGGTAAAACGCCTTAAAATTATGATTTTTTAATAGTAGATCCGAGAAACTTTCCATGGAATAACATTCAATAGGCGCCACAAGGCTTCCTATGTCAAGTTTTTCGCATGGTTTTACAAGGCCGCATGAGCCGAAAAGTATGAGGTTTTTGCAATTTGTCTGGCTGAGATAAAGCGCTGCGTCTCCTGTGAATGCCGCGCCCATGAGCGTATTTATCAGCGTAAAAGAAGAGGAGTTTCCTGAAGAATATATTCTGCCTTTGGACAATTTTTTTACGCCGAGAGGTTCCAATGAATCTTTAGGCACCAGAGGCATCAAGACGCATGTATTTTTTACTTCGGATTCTTTTATGCCGAACAGCGTTTCGAATTTTGTCATATCTTTATGAGGTTATAATCTAAGCTCCCAACGCCTTTTTTAGAGCCGTAATCAAATATTGTCCTGTAGGTAGCCGGGATGCCGGTTTCCCTGAACAGGTCCTTATTTTTATTTATCAGGTCGACGGTCGCTTTGTCTATTGCCAGAGGGTCAATGGAAGCGAGGATCCCTATATTTTCCGAAAATATCTTTTCGCCTTTAATTGATATGCAGTCGCATTCCTTTGTGATGTCAAAGCCGAAAGTTATAAAAAACTTATTTTTAAACTTTGAGAGGATGAAATGCGCCGTATCTATCATGCGCTTTGCGAATACATCGTGGTCTTCGGACCAGTTTATGAATACAGCGTCAAATTTGCACGCGCAAAGGCATTCCCCGCACCCAATGCACTTTGCCTGGTCTATGAAGGCCTTTTCTTTTTTAAAAGATATTGCCTCTACGGGGCAAATTTTTATACAGCACCTGCAGGCAGTACATTTTTTCTCCAGCACGTGGGGTTTCAGGGATGAATGCTGAACCTGTTTCATAGGCTTTGAAACCATGCCCATCGCGACATTTTTTATCGCGCCCGCGTATCCTGATAAGATATGGCCTGTGGCGTGCGACAATACGAGCAGGCTATCAAGTGAACCTATGAAAGAAGGGACTTTTATTTTTTTAAGATACTCTGAATCTATGGCGTATTCTTTGCCGTCCTGGCCGAATACCCCGTCAGCTATTATAAAAGGCGCGCCCACTTTTGCGTGGCCGAATCCCTTAGTCTGCGCCAGGGTCAAATGGTTCACCGCGTTCATTCGCTCTCCTTTATATATAACGTTTGTGTCGAATAAAAAAGGCTTTGCCTTTGATTTTTTTATCTCGGACACAATCACCTTTACCAGTTCCGGGTGCATGTTATAAGCGCACTGGCTGTCCCCGATAGTGAGTTTTACAGGTATAAACTCCTCTTTTTTGTAATCTTTGAAAGGAGTTACTTTTTCCAGCAGTTTTTGAAGCGCTTCGCATCTCGCCTCTAAATCAGTAGACTTAACTTCTATAAAAAACACTTCGCTTTTCGTCATTTTTCTCTTTTATCCCCCGGGGCGTATTTGTTGGTGAAGTAGGCGCGGAAATTGTGAATGTATATATTATAGTTCTTTTTTGCCTTTATTGCCTCTCTAATTATATCTTTTTTTACGCTAGCCCAGAAAGAATCGTAAAAGGTCTTGTCCTTGAGCAGTTTCTCGTATTCCGGCCTTAAGACGGGATAGAGAGAGGAGATTCCGGATATTATATCGTTTATATTCACAAGAGTCATATTCAGGCCTTCAAATTCAACTGAATCTGATTTTGGAAAGCGGCTAAATATGTCTTTGAAGTCAGATATCCAGGGCAGGATGGGCGAGAAATATGGTACCACTGCTATATTTTCATCCAGCATTTTGTTAATGGCCTTGACCCTAAGTTCAAATCCCGGGCTTTTCGGCTCGAGTTTATTTTTAAGTTCAGGCGTAATGTTATTTATCGTAAAATAGATTTTTTTACAAAAACCCTGTTTAAGTAAATCTGTGTATTCTGTGATATTCTGGGATCTTGTAAGTATGTGGTAATAAACTTTATGTTTATTCAGGATTTCGAGGATCCTTTTTGTAATCATGTATTTTGTTTCAATCGGCTGGAAACAGTCTGTGGTGGAGCCTAAAAGCACGCATTTCGGCTTTTTTGCCAGTATTTCTTTTTCCAATAAATCCGGGGCATTTATTCTTATATCCACATACTTACCCCATTCGCCTGAGCGTTTGCTGATGACCTTATTGGACCTTACGTAGCAGTAAAGGCAGGAATATTCGCATCCCATAAAAGGGTTTATCACGTATTCGCCCAGGTCAATGCCTGTGGGATTAAGTATCCTGGAGATTTTGACCTCTTTATATTCGATCATTTTTCTATAAGGTTGCCTATGAAGGCATTTGTGTATTTAAAGCCATGCGATTTTATTTCTTTTATAAAAATATCCAGCCTTTTTGGGGCATTTTTATCTGCCTTTTTGCCTGCGCTTATGCCGTCGTAATAAGTGAACGGGTTTACCTGTTCGATTTTCGGTATAAGAGGCTTATTCTTTATAATAAAGTCCAGGCTTTCCCTGAATTCAGTCTCTGTTTCACCGGGATAGCCTATTATAATGCTCACCCCGAAAAATAACCCTCTAGTATTTAATTTTTTAAAAAACCTCACAGCATCTAAAGGCGTAAAACCTTTATTCATATTTTTTAATGTCCTGGCAGAGCCTGATTCAAGTCCTACGAACAGATTATAACACCCGCTTTTTTTCATTTTTTCTAAAAGTTCCAGGCTCATATCGTTACGCACAGCAATCTGCGCCTCCCAATTGATAGAGCCGAAGTTTTTGATTATCTCATCGCAAAGCTCTTCAAGTTTTTTGAGGTCGCCGTTTATAAGAGAGTCGTGGAATACGAAGAAACCTGTTTTATTTTTTGATTTATGATATCGGATTTCTTCAATCACGCTTTTAACAGGCCTTACCCTGAATTTTTTATAAAGAAGCCTTTCAGAGCAGAACCTGCATTTCCTCACGCACCCTCTTGAAAATAGTATAGAGACGCTGTTTTTGCGCGGGTATGTATCCATATCAAGGCCTTTATAGGTAGGAAAGGCCGGCTGATCCAGATTATCCATCTCATTAAATAAATAACACCTGTCCCGCTGCGTCGGCGGGACAGGTTGGACAAGGTCTAGTAATGGCTTTTCACCTTCGCCGACCACTGTAAAATCAGCCGCACCTTTAATCTTACAGGATTTTTTGAAATATTCCCTTGTCATCTCAGGCCCGCCGAATATTATCCTGATATTTTTATTACGGGATTTAAGTAGCTTTGCCAATTTCATGGTAGTATGCATGTTACTTTTGAAACATGAGAACCCTATTATTTCATATCTCAGCATTTTAGCCATAAGTGATTTAAATTCTTCAGGATGATTTTTTTGCATCAGGCTGAAAATATTTTCTTCCAGAAATGTATTGCAGCTCACTAGCCACGATTTTTTAAGTTCGTCCGAAGCGAGATTATAAAATATATTATTCAGGTCCAATATGCCGCAGTTGATATTATTATCTGCCAGGAATGCCTCTAGATACCCTATGCCTATAGGCGGCATCTTCGGCCAGAAAGGAGGCGGCATTACAAGCAATATCTTTTTATCGGGAGAAAGTTTTATGCCAAGGAATTTCATCTTAATAAGAGAGGGAGGCTACAGAGAAGGTTATGAGTTTAACCAAAAAGGCTTGTTGTTATTTTCATTGATTATTCTTAAAACAACGTCTACGACTTCCTTATCGTATTTATTGCCTGCATTGTCTCTTAACTCCTGCAGCGTTACATCCATACCCAATGCCTGCCTGTAAGGCCTGTGCGATATCATGGCTTCCAAGACGTCGCATATGGCCAGGATTTTTGCTTCGGGTAAAATTTTATCAGCCACCAAACCTCTGGGATAGCCTTTTCCGTCCAGCCTTTCGTGATGCTGGTATATTGCCTCAGGAAGCTGTGAAGGGAACGAGTAAGGTATTAGCATGTCATAGCTCTGCTGCACATGTTCCTGCACCATTTTATATTCCAGGTCTGAGAGCTTTCCGGGCTTATTGAGTATCTCAAGAGGTATGAGTATCTTGCCTATATCGTGCAGTTCCGCGGACATCTTTAATTCCAGGACCCTGTTTTCTTCCCAGCCGAGCTCTTTGGCTATTCTTTCGGCGATCAGAGAGACACGCCTTGTGTGGCCGAATGTGTACGGGTCTTTGGTTTCAAGTATCTTATCCAGGACCTTGAGGGAATTGATTATCATGTCCAGGTTTGTGCGTTCGGTATTGTCGTAAGCTGTGATATCCCTGGTCACTCCCAGGGTGCCTATGGCTTTGCCTTCTTTATTTTTTATCGGGATCTTTGTGGTGGTGACGCAGTTATATGTGCCGTTAGGCAAAAGCGTGCGCTCAATCTTACCTATAATAGGCTTGCCGGTTTTAAGCACATAGGTGTCGTCCTCAAACATCCTCTGGGCCTGGTCTTTGGGGAAAAAGTCAAAATCAGTCTTGCCTATGATGTCTTCAGGTGACAGCTTAAAGCCTTCCGCGTAAAACTTGTTTACCCTGATGATCCTATTGTCAGTGTCTTTAAAGTATATGGCGTCAGGTATATTGTCTAAAAGGTTCTGCAGAAGCGCTCTTTCAAGAGAAAGGGTGGACTTCAGCTCTTTATATGATCTGCGGGGTTTCTTATTTTTTGAAAGCCGTCTTTTAATTTTCATATAAGAAACATAATATACCATATAATTTGCCAAAAATCAATGGTATGAGGTAAAATAGGGTTTGATGGAAGCCCGACTCCCATCATTTATGATGGGAGTCGGGCTTCCATCATGACTATAAGGCAACATAAGATCTATGCTGAAAATCGGAAGTTTAAAATTAAAGTCAAATCTCATCCTGGCGCCTATGGCAGGGGTAAGTGATCTGCCTTTCAGGCTCTTAAACCGCAGGTTTGGCTGCGAGCTCGGCTTTATAGAAATGATTAATGTAAGGTCCCTGAGCTATAAGATGCGTAAAACGAAGAAAATGCTTTCCACGAGCCCTAAGGACAGGCCGCTCGGCATACAGATCATAGGCTGCGAAGAAGAATTTATATCCAGGGCATTAGACGTACTCGGTTCTTACGAGTACGATGTCCTGGATTTTAACGCAGCCTGCCCTGTGAAAAAGGTTGCGCGCCGCGGCGAAGGCGCTGCATTATTAAAAGATCCTAAAAAGCTGAATAAGTTATTAAAGATTATTGTCAAAAATTCCGCCAAGCCTGTCACTGTAAAAATCCGCACAGGCTGGGACAGGGATTCTATAAACGCAAAAGATTCAGCTCTTGCGAGCCAGGACGCAGGCATAAGTGCTTTATTTATCCACGGAAGAAACAGGGAGCAGGGCTACAGCGGAGAAGTGGATTATGACGCCATAAAAGATGTAAAAAAGGCCCTGGACATCCCTGTTATAGGAAGCGGGGATGTGCTTAGTCCCGAGCTTGGTAAAAAAATGCTGGATGAAACAGGATGCGACGGCTTACTTGTGGCCAGGGGGGCGCTGGGGAACCCCTGGATCTTCGAGCAGATAAAGACATTCTTAAAAAATAAAAAGATAATGGAGTCCACACGGGCTAAAACCCGGGATCCCTTGGACGGAATACTGAGCGGTCATTACCTATCCACGGCCTTAAGGCCGTGGATAGGTGGCCGCGAATGTATCAAAAAACCTAGTATAGATGAAATAGCTGATGTTATGATAGAGCACATGAATTCCTATATTGATTTCTATGACGCCCTTCATGGCATCAGGAGATTTCATAAATTTTTCGCATGGTACACAAAAGGCATCCCCAGCGTCAGGTCTTTCAGGGAAAAGGCTTTCCGCACAAAGACAAAAGAAGGCATGCTGGAGATTATCCAGTCCTTTAGAAAATTGACCAACGTTTAATATAATGGTATAATAAATATCACATAAAAAAAGGAGGATTTCATGCATTCTTACAAAGAATTAGGACTGGTTAATACAAAAGATATGTTTAAAAAGGCAATGGCGGGCAAATACGCTATCCCAGCCTATAATTTTAATAACATGGAACAGCTCCAGGCAATAATCACCGCATGTATAGAAACAAAGTCTCCTGTAATTTTACAGGTTTCTTCAGGCGCCAGAAAATACGCAAACCAGATTTTATTGAGGCACATGGCAATGGGCTCAATGGAAATAATAAAAGCAGCAAGTTCCAATATCCCTGTGGCGTTTCACCTGGACCACGGCGATACTTATGAACTCTGCGTTTCCTGCATAGAGTCAGGATTTTCTTCTGTCATGATAGACGGCTCAGCGCATAAATACGAAGACAATGCAGCCCTTACTAAAAAAGTAGTCGAATATGCACATAAATACGACGTTACAGTAGAAGGCGAGCTCGGAGTCCTGGCAGGGATAGAGGATGAGGTAAGCCACGAAGCTAGCCATTACACCCATCCTGAAGAAGTGGAAGATTTTGTAAAAAAGACAGGCGTTGACAGCCTCGCGATCTCCATAGGCACTTCCCACGGCGCGTATAAATTTAAATTAAAACCCGGAGAAAGCGTTCCGCCCCTGAGATTTGATATATTGGAAGAAGTTGAAAAAAGAATACCGGGTTTTCCCATAGTTTTACACGGGGCAAGCTCTGTCACAAAAGAATACGTGGACCTTATCAATAAATACGGGGGAAAGCTTGAAAATACAGCGGGCGTTCCTGAAGAACAGCTGAGAAAAGCCACCGCTTCAGCTGTCTGTAAAATAAATATTGATTCAGACGGCCGCCTCGCAATGACAGCCAAGATACGAGAAGTTTTTGCGACTAGCCCGAAAGAATTCGACCCGCGTAAATACCTGGGCCCTGCAAGAGACGAGCTTATAAAGATGTATAAGCATAAAAACGAGCAAGTCCTGGGCTCCGCAGGCAAGGCATAAAGATAGGGACGGTTCTAGAGCCAATCGGAGATGTGTCCCCTTAATATATGTTAACTAAGATAGCTTTAATCGCCAGCATAATACTCCCGCTCTGGAACATCCCGCTTATAGTTAGGATTATAAAGCGCCGCTCGTCCAAGGACCTGAGCCTATACTGGGCAATAGGCGTGTGGGTTTGTTTCCTGGCAATGTTTCCTACGGGCATACAAAGCCCTGACATAGTATATAGGACTTTTACCTATGTAAACTTTTTCTTCTTCACGCTTGTAATGGTTTTTACAGTCCTATTCCACAAGTAATAAGTGAAAATCATACCCATATTTATCCCGCACGCAGGCTGTCCGTACAGGTGCATTTACTGCGACCAGCATAAAATATCAGGCGCAGTAAACATCCCTTCAGAAAAAGACATTAAAGCCGTCATAGATAGAAATTTAAAAACAATCCCAAGACGCGAAAGGGTGGAGCTTGCCTTTTTCGGCGGCACGTTTACGCTTTTGCCTGAAGCGCTGCAGCAAAAGTACCTCGAAACAGTTTTCCCTTATGTGGAAAATGGAGCCCACCCGGGCTTAAGCCCGGGGTTCCTTAGGCGGAATACTGAGCCCCGATTGCAATCGGGGCGAATGTATAAAAAAATAGCCGGGATCCGCATGTCCACGCATCCTGAGGCTGTTACTGAAAAATCAATGAAGCTGTTTAAGAAAATGGGCGGATGCCTGGTGGAGCTTGGCGTACAGTCGCTTGATAAAGAGGTTTTGAAGAAATGTAATAGGGCCATGAATTTCAGTACGATTAAAAACGCAAGCCGCATCATAAAAAAATCAGGCCTTGATTTAGGCATCCAGGTGATGCTGGGCTTGCCCGGAGATACGCTTCTGAAATCAATAAAGACAGCTTTGGAGCTGGTAAAGTTAAAACCAAAAACAAGCCGCATATATCCTGCGATTGTTTTAAAAGGCACAGGGCTCGGGGATTTATTTAAACATGGCAAATACAAGCCGCTTTCGATCGAAGATGCAATAGAATGGTCAGCTATAGTTTGCGATATCTTTGAAAAAGCCGGCGTAAAAGTAATCCGCATAGGCCTTCACCCGTCAGAAGATTTAAATTCAAAAGCTGCGATTCTGGCAGGGCCGTATCACGTGAGCTTTGGGGAAATGGCGCGTGCCAGACAAATGCGCAATAGAATAATAAGTGTTTTAGGCCCCAAAAAAATCCCAAACCGCAGGTTAATAGAAATCCACGGCCCGAAAAAGTTTTTCAGCTTCATCTCTGGGCATAAAGGAGAAGAGAAGAGATATTTGGAAAAAATTTATAGCGCTAAAATTTCATTACGGGAGTCTAAAATTTTTAAAATAAAAGATTTAAGAAAAGTTATAGCCATTATTGACCCTAGAATCCCGGCCGAAGCAAAACTTAGACTAAAGCAGATGGGTTATTATGTCAGAGAGGTGCCTTTACATCCAAAACTGGCCGGGCCTGTCAAAGGCCACTCAGATATGATGTTATTTTCTTATGCTAAAAAAGTTATATACGAACCGTATTTAGAAAAAATAGCCGGGCTTTTAAGGGATAACGGCTATGAGTGTATTAAAGGCGAAGTCATTAAATCTTCCGCCTATCCGGGAGACATTATTTACGACGCGTGCAGTGTCGGAAAATACATAATCCGCTATGACGGTAAAATCGAAAAGCATATAGAAAATCTAAACGTAAAATTTATAAAAGTAAAACAGGGATATGCGAAATGTTCTATTGCGCCTGTGGACGATAAGAGTATTATTACATCTGATAAATCCATAAAGGATATCTGGGGCAAAAATGCCTTGCTTGTAAAGCCGGGAAATATAAAACTACCTGGTTACGGCACTGGTTTTATAGGCGGCGCATCAGGAGTTCATAAAGACAGGGTATTTTTTATAGGCTCGTTAAAAAATCATCCTGACGGCTGCGCGATAAGAGATTTTATAAAGAAGAGGGGAAAGAAAATAGTAGAATTATACGATGGGCCTCTTTACGACGCAGGAAGTATTTTATTTTTTGAAGCTAGCACATCACGATCTTTGCGGGTTTAAAACCGTTGAAGTTCGGCACAGCGCTTGCGCATGAATAGGCGCCTATATTTTTCACATAGACCACATTACCCACATCCAGCTCAGGAAGATCTTCGCTTAAGGAAATCGTATCAAATGAATCGCACGTAGGTCCTGCCAGGGTGCTCAGGAACCTTTGCCCGCGGTTTAAAGTCTTGAATTCATATTTGCAGTGGTCAAACACTATACCTGAAAAATCGCCGTACAGGCCGTCATTTAAATAATAATAGTTTTTATTATTCCTGAAAGCCCTGCCTATCACCTGCGTTATCAATATTCCTGAAGGGCCTGCAAAAAATCTGCCGGGCTCAGCGATGAACTTTACGTTTTTATCAAAAAGCCTCTGTAATTTTTTCCTTATCGGGTTTGCCATGCGCTCAAATGTAAGGTGGCTGTCAGCGTCAAAATGTTTTATAGGGAATCCGCCGCCTATATCCAGTATATTTAAGAATATCCCTGATTGTTTTGCTTCGTTGAATATCACACTAGACACCTCTAGGGCCTGTAAATAATTTTCAGCATTGGTGCATTGCGATCCCACATGGAAGCTCACGCCCACGGGTTTTAGTCCCAGCGACCTTGCTTTTTTGAGGAGGGATATCGATTGCTCCGGATCCGCCCCGAATTTCAGAGAGAGCTCTACGATACTGCCGATATTTGCCACTTTGATCCTTATAATGACTTTTGCGCCAGGGCAGGCTTTCGCTATTTTGTATAATTCCGGCTCATTGTCAAAGGTCATGAGCTTTACTTTTTTCTTGCAAGCGGATCTCATATCTTCATGGGACTTTATAGTGTTAGCGAAGATTATTTTGTCAGGATTTGCGCCGAGTTCCAGAACAGTATTCATCTCGTTGGCGCTCGCCACGTCAAAACCAGCGCCTAATTCAATGAACTTTTTAATGATTCCCGGATACGGATTTGCCTTTATCGCGTAGTAAGGCATGACTTCAGGCAGGGCTTTGAGGAAAGCCCTGAATTGTTTCTCAAGCGCCTCCTCCTGTATAAGCATAAGAGGGGAGGAGTGCTTCTTGAGCATTTTACGTATCAGATTTTCTATGCCACCGGATTTATTTTTCATGACTGGGTTATTAAAAATGTCGTGAACTGCCAGATATCTTTTTCTTTCGGTTTTTTAAGGCCGAGCGTCCGGAAAGTCTTATTGTAGTTCTTAAGCGGCGTCCAGTCAACTGGTTTTGAAATAAAAGGCCCCAGGTACGGCCTTGAAATTTTCATTATGTCTTCGTGCGGCAGGTCGTCAGGAAGATTAAAGCCTTTATTGGGGTTTTCTATCATCCATCTGGCAGCAGCCACTACTGATATTGCGACCTGTAGGGTCGTGGCATTCTGGTTAGGGACGAGCCTTCTTGCCTCTTCGATGTCCAGAAGGCTTCCTGTCCACCATGAATTAAAATCATGTCCCATGACGAGCACCCCTAGCCTGTCTTCACCTTTAGTAATCTCGTTGTTCATTATCCTTTGTTTTTCCTGAAGGTTATAGCGCCTCATCTCGAGTTCGTGCAGGGAAGTTATCGCGGCGTCACTAGGGCAATACGCATAGTGCACTGTGGGCCTGTAGATAGCCTTACCTTTTTTATCCCAGAGAGTTAATCTGTCAGATATCCCGAATGCCTCGCCGTGACGGATGACCATTCCCACTATCTCGCAGTCAGGCACCCACGATCTGACCCATGTATTTACGCCCATGCTCTCCAGGCATATCTGGTTTTTAGGCCCTGACTTGTGAAAACACGCGCCCTCAGGGATATTTTTCTCATGAGTTCCCCAGCCCATTTCAGCCGGAGCAATGGCTTCCTCAAAAAACCCTTCGATGCTCCACGTATTTACAAATTCATCCACTTCTTTGGGCTTGTCGCTGATTTGCGTATCCCGCTCGCTTATGTGTATGACTTTGACAGCAGCTGTTTTTGCGAGCGTAGGATAATTTTTATTATCCAGGGCTTCTTTTAATATTTTTACGCGCTTATCCTTAGATTTATCGGAAATAATTTTTTTGGCAATATCTTCCAGGGCGATTTTTGTGAAATGGGACACAAGTCCGGGATTGGCGCCGTGGTCCACTACCGCTGTAGGGCCGTTATTATCGCCCCATTTCTTGATGAGATTACGTATCTCCATCTGCCTGACATAGAGAGTCAGGTTTCTCGGGTCTTTGACATCCATTGAATAGGGATCCCAGACCTCGACAGATGTGTCCACGTACAGCACCTTATTGTCTCTGCACCACTGAAGTATTTCCATGCAGCCTATATTCCATGCCAGGTCGATTATCAGATCTCCCGGGCCGACGTATTTTTTTAAAAGATTCGGGTAGTTTTCGCGGGTAACGCGGTCAATCACATAATTTACGCCTTTATCCAGGCTGTCTTTTACGCGGTACCGGTTATCCGTAAAATCCATTATGGTGATATTTTTTGGCGGGGCGTCTATAATTTTTAATACGAGCGGTATTGCGCACTGCGAAACAGAACCGCATCCGATAACTAGAATTTTTCCTGCGAACCTCATCACACCCCCTACTTTAGTTAATTTTTATAGGTTTATTCTATCAAAAATATTTTTTTAATCAAATAAAATTTTTACCGCGTTTGACATAAGCGCGGAATTGTTGTAAACTATAGAAAGAAAATTATGATAAAGTTCAAAAATAAAATCCTCATGATAGGCCACGGCGCAGTGGGCAGATGCACGTTGCCGCTTCTGATAAAGCACATCAGCGCCCCTTACAAGAATATCACCGTGATAGATTTCGTGGATAAGCGCGAAGAACTAGGCCCCTGGATAAAAAAGGGCATGAAATATTTCCAGGAAAGGATCACGCCTGTCAATATAGCCAGTACCCTTTCCAGGCACGTGTCTCCCGGCGGGCTTGTCGTGGATCTCGCCTGGAACATAGAATCCGTGAGCATGCTTAACTGGTGCCACGAAAATAAAGTATTGTATGTCAACACCTCGGTGGAAGAATGGGACCCGTACGCCAATATCGAGAAGAAAACGCCTTACGAAAAATCCCTTTATTACAAACAGATGGAGATCTGGAAACTGATTTCCAGGTGGGACACTGACCACAAAACCACAACAGCTGTACTGGACCACGGCGCGAATCCCGGCCTTATCTCGCATTTTACCAAAAAAGGCATCATTGATATTGCCGAAAGGGTTTTAAAAGACAGGGCTGTTGCGAAAAAAGACGAAAAGATCCTTGAGCATTTTATAAAAGAGGAAAAGTTTCCGGAGCTGAGCATGAAGCTCGGCATAAAAGTAATACACATAAGCGAGCGCGACACCCAGATAACGGATAAGCCGAAACAGGTGGACGAATTCGTAGGCACCTGGAGCATAGAAGGCCTCAGGGAAGAGGGGATTGCCCCTGCTGAGATAGGATGGGGCACGCACGAGAATGAATTGCCTGAACTAGCCAACGTCCCTGAAGTCGGTCCCAGAAATCAGATATTTCTTTCGCGCATGGGAATGAATACGTGGGTGCGCTCATGGGTTCCTTACGGCGAAGTCGTCGGTATGGTCATAAGGCATGCAGAAGCCTTTACTATTTCAGACAGGCTCACTATGTGGAGAAAAGGAAAAGCTGTTTACAGGCCTACGGTTCATTATGCCTATATGCCCTGCAACGAAACGCTTTCCTCGCTTTACGAGCTCAGGTGCAGGAATTATGAATTACAGCCTAGAATACGCATCATGAACGACGAGATAATCAGCGGCTCTGATACGCTCGGCGCGCTTATAATGGGCCACAGGTATAACTCGTGGTGGACAGGCAGTATGCTGAGCATAGGCGAATCCAGAAAATTAATCAAACATCAGAATGCCACCACGCTTCAGGTGGCCATAGGAGTCGTGTCAGGCATTATGTGGGCCATAGAAAACCCTGACCGGGGCGTATTAGAGCCTGACGAGCTGCCCCACGAATATATATTGAAGATAGCAAAGCCGTATCTCGGAAAATTAATATCAGAACCTTCAGACTGGACCCCGTTCAAAAACTACCAGGTATTCTTCAAAGAAAACCCGAACGCGTACCTCGACAAAAAAACCCCCTGGGCCTTCAAAAACTTCCTCTCCAAACCATAAAATTCAACATCGTCGTTTTTATAGTTGACTTTTAGCCCATAATTTGGTACAATTTAGCTCAATAAAATAAGAATCCAGCTGTATATAAAGGCCATGGAAATGTGGCCTTTTTTTGCCTACTAATATGGATAACTTTTTAAAAAAGTTTAATATACGAAAAAT
>JAHJGB010000123.1 GCA_018824725.1 Candidatus Omnitrophota bacterium | reverse complement strand
CTTCCATAAATAAAAACCCCGCATCCCTTTTAGGGGATGCGGGGTTGTAAATTATAAAATCAAATATTTATTATTTGATTTTCAGTTTCTCCACCAAATCATGCATAAGCTTCCCGGCAATATCTTTTGAACCAAGACCTACTGCAAGCGCAAACGCCAATCCCGTGGCTCCGAGCACTACCGTAATAGTTGTATTCAATATGGTAGTAGCTATATTCAGCTGCTCGAGCGTCATGATAGCCGCAAATATTATTATTACTGTCTGCGTCACCTGGCTCATTAATTTTGCCTGTTTCATTCCTGTATTCATGCAAGTAGTCATCACGATCGAGCCTATAACACTTGCGAAAAATATACCGAGGGAAATTATAAAGATAGCTGCGATAACATTCGGTATGTAAAGTATGACCTTATCCAATAAGCCGGCTACAACTGTCATGCCAAGGGCATTCAGGGCAGCCATAAATACTAAAAGCATTATCACCCAATAGATAAGCCCGCCCATTAGTTCTGAAAGAGTGTTCTTTATGCCGCCCTTTCTCAGGACATCAGCAAGGCCTGATTTTTCGCTGGCTGCATCAAACTGTATCATCTTCAACAGTTTTACAACCACATTCTTCAGAACCGCAGCTATAATCCACCCTACTATAAGTATAACAATTATACCTATTAAAGTAGGTAGGAATGCGGCTGCTCTCACTAACATGGTTTTCACTGGCTCAATTACGATTACGTTCCAGTCCATATGTATACCCCCCTTTCTACATTCGCCCCGATAAAGGTGAATCGGGGCTCAGTATTTCGCCCAAAAAATCCCTTATTTAAGCTTGACAGGAATGGGCTTCATTTCCTAGAGTGTAAGTATATCCTATGATTATGGAATCGTCAAGGGCAGGCGGTTTACTTCTTTAGTTTTCCCTGGCCGGCAACAGACGATATAGCTGCCCGGATCTTCTCCTGATCGCCCAGATAATAATGTCTCAAAGGCTTCAGGTCATTGGTAAGCTCATAAACAAGCGGAATACCCGTGGGGATGTTTAACTTTATTATCTCTTCTTCTGATATATTGTCCAAATATTTTACAAGCGCCCTTAAGCTATTTCCGTGAGCAGCTATAATAACCCTTTCCCCGGACTTAAGGCTAGGCGCAATTGTTTCTTTCCAGTACGGCATAACCCTTGCCACTGTTTCTTTTAAGCTTTCGGTCAAAGGAATGTCTTTTTCAGCCAGCCCCTTATATCTCGGGTCATTCCCCGGATACCGCTGGTCTTTTTTATCAAGAGGCTTAGGCGGGATGTCGTAACTCCTTCTCCAGATAAGCACCTGTTCTTCTCCAAATTCTTTAGCCATCTCTGATTTATTAAGGCCCTGCAAGGCTCCGTAATGCCTTTCATTCAATCGCCATGAGTTATATATGGGTATCCACATCAGATCCATCTCATCCAGGACAACCCATAATGTTCTTATAGCCCTCTTCAGAACAGACGTAAACGCCACATCAAATATATAACCCTCTTTCTTCAGGACGCTTCCGGCTTCCCTGGCTTCAGCCATGCCTTTTTCAGAAAGGTCAACATCAGTCCATCCTGTAAATTTATTTTCTTTATTCCAGACACTCTCTCCGTGCCTTAAAAGCACTAATTTAATGTTACTCATACCTCTCCTCTTTTAAATTTTTCCCAGATCTCTCTTCTTTTCTTTGATAAAGCCTTGTTTACAAAAATATTTATTTCTTCAAGCCATTCTAACTTAGAACGAACAGGCATATCCATGGTCCGTTTTATATAATCGATATCTGGCTTAAAAGCGAATCCTTTATTAACCTTATCTCTTTTCATTTCCCTTCCTCAGTAGTTCAATTTCTCTCAATGCTTCTATATCAGCCAAGTCCTGTGGCCTTGCGGCAATCAGTTTCATCTTCTTAAGGTACCTAATAGATATAACTGGTATTTTTATATGGCCGGCTTTCATAATCTCTCTTTCTTTATAAGCCTTTTCAAAGTTTACAGGTTCGTATACAAAGACATCGATATGGTCCTGGTATCTCTTTAAATGGCAAAAGGAGAATACCAACATGCCCTTTTCTTTTATCCATCCTTCTCTCTTGGGTTTATCTGCAAAATCTGACGCCTTGACGGGGATCTTTGGCCTATATCCCAAACCTGTTAAAGCCTCTGCAAATTTTAACAAATTCTTTTTTTCCAGATCTACGAATAAATCCAAATCAGCAGTCATCCTCACTACACCGTGCAAAACTACAGCCCCGCCGCCTGCAACCACATATCTGACCTTCTTTTTATTAAGCTCCCTGAACACCTCTTCGTAAAACATGGCTTTAATATACACCTAGTAATTTGAAAAATCAAAAGAAATATTTTTGTGGGGATTTTCAGGCTCAAGAGGTTACATTATAAATGCTGGCCGGCTAACTTGGAATATGTAAGTATCTCCTCGAAGGGGCTGATTTGCAGAGGCTCTATTTCCGTACCTTGCAATATAAGCAGGTAATACGCCAGATCCTCGCGCAGAGAAACATTTGTTACTTCAAATCCTTCTGCTCTAAAGGCTTTTTCGAAATCCAGATTAGGCCATGCCCCGGCTGCCACATACATCCTGCCGCCTGGTTTTAACACCTTTTTTATCTCTTTCGCGTAATTAAGATTCAGTTCATACGGGATTTGAAAATTCTGTCCTCTAAAACTGCGCACTCCTGGCATTTCTTCGTTGAAAAAACCAGTACTTACGATAATATCAAACTTGATGCCGAGTTTGGAAGAAAACCTTGCCAAATCTTCCTGCACAGTTCCTTTAAACAGGCCCTGTCCCTCCAGCCCCTCAGGTAGCGCCGGGTCTATACCATAGACATTCCCTCTGGTCTCAATCTTCAGATAATCCACGAGCTCATGCCTAACCCCGTATCCCACATCCAAGATATTCTTGTCGCTAAATCCATCTATTATTTCTTCTTTCGTAACTTTACTATTTACAGCAATAAAACCTATTAAAGTTTCAAAATTTGCAACGGATGTGGCATGCATCCTATAATCGTTGCCGGTTTCTGCTGCAAGAGCAGGGTTTCCGTAAGCCTGATTTAAAATATCATAGAAATAATTTCTTTCTCTTTTTCTTTGCGCCCCAACCAAACTTTCAAACTTTTCATTGTTTTCATCCAGCATTTTAAAAATATTGCCTTCTGCTGTTATGATCTCCTGCATCTTTTCTGGAACAAACGGAATATCAAGTTTCGCAAGATAATCCATATCTTCTATTGCTCTTTCTAAAGCCCCCTCCTCACCATTGATATCAATCGGCATGGCATTCAAGATAACCTTTGCAGCGGCCTGCACGTTTTCTTCTCTAAGCCTGCTATTTACAGCTTCTCCTATATTATCAGTAAGAGCCTCTTCTAACACTTGCGGCGTTTCAACATTTGATTCAGTAAATTATTTATTCCTAAAATCACTCTATTGGCTGTGGAATGATCATAAAATTCATTTATAACCTTAAACCCATACCCGCCGTGGCGTTCACGCAAATCCCTTGGAGTAAACCTTCCTCTTTCTATAGCCCGGCTTACATCTTCTTTTAAATTACCGTAAGGTTCGTATACAAATTCCAATTTCATAAATCTGATTCTTTCATCATCTACCCTGGTTATTACATAGAAATTATCCGGGGGCCCTCTGATTAAAATAGTTGTCCCGATACCTGCGGACGACATTTTCCCTAGAACATAGCATAGTTTTTCCCTTTTCACAACAGGGTAATATTCTTCTATATCATCTGCAAATAGCTGTATTCCAAGTTTGCTATATTTCTCTGCTATCTTTACCTTTTCTTCATCCGACAACCTCGGTATTCCAGATTTTGCCTCTTTAAACTTATCAAGTCCTTCCAACGACTGGCTTGTCGCTCCATTCAGACGATTCTCTTTGGATATATTTAAAATATATTCCGCATGATCTATGCTTTGCCCGTAATTCGCGTGAACATCTTGGTTTCTGTTTTCCGCTTTCACTATCCCGAAACTGAGCCTCGGACTCGGTATTGAAAAAACAGGGGCCCCGGGTTTAATTAAACCTGCCGGCAAATCTGCCAGATTTGACTTGTCATAAATTATGAAAAATCCGTCTTTATCTTTATAGGCCTTAACCAGAGGATCTTTTGTTTCTAACCTCAGCGCATCATTCAAACTATTCATACGCTCATCTGACATATTTTCTATTTTCGCGAAACCATATTTTCCATCTATAAAATACGCCAATGTCTGCTGGACTTCTAACCGTATCCTGTTTACATCTTCCCAACTCAAATCAGAAGGAAGAACTGTGCATGCCTCATCCCCGCCTATCCTGACTGCAAATCCATTGTATTTAGCCAATACGAAATCTGCTGCGCTGATCATTGTAGGTATTAATTTATCTACAACTTCTCTTGTAAATACATAATTCATGACTCCGATTTTACTCATATCCCCAAAACCGATAAAACAGTCCGGGTCGCTTTGCATGCGTTCAAGGATTCGCTCAACATTGCTTTGAGTTCTTTCAGCAGTAAACGCCTCAGGCTCTGATTCCCAGTGCGTTCTTAAGGCATTAAGATTTCCTTGAACATCTTTATCAAATTTTTGACTGAGCTTTTCCCTTAAACCCCTTTCCCATATATTCTCCAGGCCTGGGCCCTGATGGGTGGATATATTGGCTTTAAGCATACCTGTTTTAAGCGCATTATAAGCAAGGGATCTGCGAAGATTCATATCTTTATAAACAGCGCTGAAATCTTCCAGGGCTTTAAATAGACTTTCCACAGAGGGTTGACCGTTTGCATCATACTCCACCCTAAAACCATTGCCTTCCTGGGTTTCGCTGTTAAAAGGCACTAGCAATTCCGGGATAACACCGTCAAGGGTTGCTATCATTGCCGCTCCGTTTACAAGGCCTTTGCTGGGGCCGGTAGGCCCTGCCTCTTGATCTTTGTCCGAAAGCATTATGGTGGAATCCACAGAGGTATAAATCCTTGGGGCTATAAAAATATTGTATCCGGCATGCCTTGAATCATCTAAAACTATTGCCACGCACTTTTTTAATTCCGGGTATTTTTCGACCAACTTTTCCAGTGTGCGTATCTGTGTTATGCCGAAATCCTGTTCATCCCTGTCAAATTTTCTTCCCCCTACAATAATAGATATGCCTAATTTTATAAATTTTTCTCTGTATGCGGGATTTTTAAGCATCTCAACCACTAAATCCAGCTTCTTATAAGACACAATCCGCCTTGTTAAAGAGATAAGGGCAGAATCTTTATTTAAATCAACATCCTCTCTGTTAAACCATAAGACAGACTTATTCTTTTGCTTCTCAATCGCGCTCATGAAGTCATCAATAAACTGCTCTCGTAAACCAGCAGAATTATCCAATCTTCGGAACAGATCAGCATCATCTCTTGCGCCTAACCTGACATAATATTTTGCTATTATTTTCTGGATTTCTTCTCCCTGCCAATTATCCAGATATACGCCTTCGCTATTTTCCTCTGATATATTATCAGGTATCTTATCTTCAAAATCCCTCATCGTCTCTCTTCTTAAGACATTTGTGTGCGCCATTGAACACCCTGTTATCATATCTGCTTCCCGGCCTATTATTTTTGCGAGGGCAATCTTCTGCCGCCTTTCATGCTCGTCCCATTCCATTATAGAATAACCATATCTCTCTGAATTAAGCCCTATAAAATCATGTAAATGCGAGTCAAGTTTCCGCATTCCCGCAGGCACTACTGTATGATTATAATGATGTATAAAAACATCTTTAAAAACAGGGCTGTCTTTAAATTCGTCCTTTACAGCATTTGGAATCAATAGCGCTGTATATACCTCGCTCAGGCTGAATAAAAATTTATCTTTTACCTTACCCTGTTTCCTGAGCTCTTCTAAAAGTCTTAAGCCTGCCTTCCTGTATAAAAGTATCTGCTGAGCGCAATGTTCATCGCCTTCAGGGTACGCGCCGTCAAAAATATCAGGGCAGTATATCCAATAATTTGGAAAAGGCGAAAAAGGATCCCTGTAAATCGAAACCTTTGTTTTTATCTTTTGCCATATATTATTTATATCGAATATCTCTACTTCAAATTCCATTTCAGGAGAGCCAAACATTTCTATAAGATGCCTCACCGCATCTTCATCTATATTACCAATGCCTTTTATCCATTTTCCGTAAAGTATATTCATAGAGACAAGATCCGCGCCCTTTTCAGACCATGCTTCTGTAAGCCCGCGTTTAATATTTCCCAGACCGCCTGCCATTGTAAGCTTTGCAATCTCCCCAACCTCCAATTCCGCAGCCTGTTCAGAATATCCTTTTTCAGATATAAGTTTTCTATATAAATTTCCTAGAAGCGTTTTTGAGAGGCCCATTTCCATATGCGCAACTACTACAGTTCTATTGTTAACTAAAGGCGCATTGCGGGCTGTCCAATCAAGATCTTCGTATCTATTTAGCGCCTTTAAATAATTTAAATACCCTGCTTCGCCCTCTATGTTTAGCCCTATTGTTTCCACAAATTTAATATATTCGGATAGAGGCCTGGGATTAGCCTGCGATTTTAGCGCAGTCTTTGTGTTGTAGCCTGCATCAAGAGCCAGCTTTTCCTCTGTCTCATTTCTTCCGTCAGCCCCTCTTTCGTGAGCAAGTTCTTCTGACAATAAAGATGTTATAAATTCAGAAACAAAAACAGGGCTTTCTGCAAGCATGGCTTCTAAATCAGAGGCATTTAATATTATGATATTATTCTGCTTATGGTCTCCTGCGAGATAATCATATTTATCAGCTAGAATTACTGTTATATTTTCATTGAGAGTTCCGTCGTATTTAAGAGACTCGGAACGGGATATGGCTGCCTGTAAAATGGCCGGGTTATCGCGAAGATAATCTGCTGCTTTAGCTTTTGACGTTGGCCCGCGGATAGTAAAAGTAATATTCTGGCCATTTTGAAGCCTTATGGTCACAGAATCTCCCAATTGACCTACATCATTTACATTAAATGCTCCAACAGTATAAACACTATCTTGTATCTGGAATTTGTCAGTAGTTGATGCTGCAGACTCGGAACTAAGGCTATTATTCTTTGAGCGCAGAGAAAAATGCGTAGTATTTTTTGCCGTAAATATACCGCTTTTTGCAAACATAATATAGGCATTCACTTTCGCAAGAGCTCTTTCTCTTGCTATTTTTATGCCCGTATAATCAACTGCCAGAAAATAGTGGTATGCATACGGCGGATAATAGCTGGAATTAAAAATTGAATATCTTTCCTGTAAGCTCGCGGGTATTTCTTGATAATCTTCTACCAGCCACGTATCAGAACCTTCTCTCATTGCTGAAATTTTCGGAAGCCTTGTTTCTCTTCTGTTCCTTTCAGCAATCTCGCCTGATTTTATTCTCATTGCATAAGCGCCTAACAAAATATTTATCGGTTCTACATTTTCAGCAAGCCCATTTAACACAGGATACATTGTTTCAACCCAGGCTTTCCATGCATCCCCTCTTTCTGTAATTTCTCTTATAAATTCATAGCCCTGGGTTTTTTCAGATCCCTCTATGAATTCTCTGAATTTGGCCTTATCTTCTTCGCTATCAATAAGCTGGTTTACAATAACCTCTTTATCATCATATAAGAAATCTAAAAACCCCTTATACTTCATAAAAGACGCGCTTACATTCATAAGGCCTGTGGTATTTCTCATGTCGCTAAGGCCGAACATCTTAGAAATACGCTCTTTGATGCCTTCTTTTACACTATTTTTAGAATCTTTATCGACTTTTTCTTCGTATGCAAATCCTGCTATGAGCGCTGGTTCTAATTTCCATCTCTCCGCAGCAAATTTTATTGCCTTGATCCGGCCAGGGGTCAAAAAACCCCTAACCTTTTCTGTATCTTCCTTGCCTAAAAGATTATCCTTTGCGCTTTTTGCAGCAATAAAAGCTTCCTTTTCTTGCTCAAATTGTAGTTCTGAAGCATATCTTCCGGTATGCATGGGCCTCTTTAAAAAAACTATAGCATCTGTTTGTTCTCTGGAAGGCTCTCCGGACTTATACGCAACTGCTCCGGCGGCAGCAGCAACAGTTGCGCCAGCAATAGCTTTTGCAGACTTTGATAAAAAAGTCCTTCGCGGCATACTCTGATTCGAGGCAGGGCTTTCTGATGTTATAGGTTTTTCTGCGAATGATTCTATAATGCCTCTGTAAAGTTCTACGATAGTAGGGCAATGACCTTTTACAGAATCAGGTTTTTCTATATAAAAACCGGCCTTGCCTGGGATATATATCTTTGCACTCGAAGGTCCCCATCCCATCCTCCCCCAGAATCCTTCAGAGCCCTGGTTTCTATATCCATATATTTCTCTGTAACCTAATTCATATAATAATTTTGATAACGCTGAGTATAGCGCCTGGCCGTTTGCGCCTTTCCCCTTCATCCATTCTCGATCTATGCCAAACCATTCCATAAAAACCGCTTTTTTATTAAAAGATACGCCGTCTCTAAGTTTAAGAGGCCAGATTTTTATCTTTGCTACTGCCCCTCCGAGATCGTCTTTTATAACTATATCTAAATGCCTCTCTCCCGGATGATCAGGGCTATAGCCTCCGGCATCTATTGCTAAACCTCTTTTTAAAAGCGCTTTATCCTTTATATCTCTGGGATCCAAATCGCTATCATTGATCTTATCCAAAGACCCTTCAATCGCATCTACCAAAGGCATTAATTGTTCCAGACTGACTTCCTTGTCCCCCAAATAGAACAATTCGCCTTCTTTGAAAGCCCTTCTGCCTTTTTCGATATTTTTTATAACGCCCGTCACCACTTCTCTCATTGCTTCTATTTTTTTATCACCCAAATCATCCAGCCTGTATCTGTTAAGGCCCAAAGGCGTGCCTTCAGGGTTATTGCTAGCTATTATTTTTTCAATCTCTTTGTCTATGAATGCTATCTGATCCATAGTAAATTCTTCACTCAATGCATACCTGCCCTTATCAACAGATTCCAACATGCCTATTTCCTTCAAACTGTTTATCTCTAGATAAATAGTGCTGTCAGCATAAGACCATCCTGTTTCCCGATTTATTCTGACTTTTCTCAAATCTTCCATTGATATAGGGTTCCCCCTGTAATTTTTATGCGCAATTAAATATTTCAACAGGGTTAGAGGGGAGCCCTTAGCATCTGATTTTGCGGTGGGAGGCTCTTTTTTGGTTTCATTCATTCTGTTTATAGCATCTCCAAATCTATTATTATTTCCGCCTCCCATCATTGGCACCCTTAGATCTTTGGCTTGTATATATATGCTAGATGTAATCTTATTAGTAGTAGATTCCGGATAGACTACGCTTGTAAGCAGGAATACCTGTGCTAATATGAGGGATATTAATTTAGCTGCAGCTTTATATTGATAGTTTAACATATTTTAAATCTATATCCGCCTTCGCTCTTAGGTTTCGGAAGCGCAATAGATCCTTCAGATGCTCCTACTTGTCGCATCTTCAGGATTAATTCGGCCATACAATTTACGTTTACGGAGTTTACACTGAGCCCTTCGCTGCGCTCAGGATAAACTCCGCGAATGTGTTCCGTAAATTGTGGCCTCATTAAAAACCCCGGGCATGTCTCTTTATGTCTTATAGGTTTCGTGCCCCGCCATGGGAGAGAGGCCCTATTCAATAAGAGGCAATGCCCGAGAAGTAGTATGACGATATTTACAAAAAATGCCAGGATTTTCGCCTGGCTTATTTCGTAGAGGCCCATGGCTCAATCTCCTCAAAAAAGACTTATAATTCTTTTACAAACTCTATTATAAGTATACCTAACAAAATCATATTTGTCAAGCCTGTAGAACAACTAGAATGTATTAGATTGATGGAAGCCCGACTCCCATAATGGAGTCGGGCTTCCATATATGGTTATTTGGATAGGGTGATGGATTGCTGGGATTGGTATTTGCCTTTGCGGTCAGCGTAAGTGATGTCGCACTGCTCATCTGATTCAAAAAACACCACCTGGGCAATGCCTTCGTTTGCGTAAAGTTTTGCCGGCACGTTAGAGGTATTGCTTATAGCTATGGTCAGATAGCCTTCCCATGAAGGTTCGAGCGGGGTAACATTTACTATAACACCTATCCTTGCGTATGTGCTTTTGCCCGCGCAGAGCGCAAGGACATTGGACGGGATTTTGAAATATTCAAATGATCTTGCGAGAATAAATGAATTGGCCGGGATTATGCAGATGTCTCCTTTAAAATCTTCGAATAGATCAGGTTTTATATTTTTAGGGTCTATGATTTGTTTTTTACCTGAGCCTTTGAAGATTTTAAATTCGTCTGCGATTCTTATATCATAACCATAACTTGAAAGGCCGTAAGAGATATTGTTTTTTTTGACTTGCTGAGTTTGGAATGGCTTTATCATATCGTACTCCAAAGCCATTTTTTTAATCCAGGAATCCGGTTTCAGCATTTGGAATATCCGCAGGAGCGGCAAACAACGCAGCCTTCTTCATGCCTCAGCGCAGCTCCGCAGTCAGGGCACACGCCCACTACTGTGCCGAGCTTATCTTCTATCATGGTATGAGGAGAATGTTTTTCCAGCGCTTCTTCCTGATGATGCATCTTGCCGTTTCCAAGCCTCAATTCCAGGACCCTTGAAATCGCGTCAGAGCAGGAAAAGATTCTTCCGCTTTTTTCCCACGAAGGCGACGGGCAACGTATGCCTCTTAATTGCTCCACTATTTTACTGTTCTCCACTCCTGAACGAAGCGCCAGCGATACCAGTCTTCCTATTGCTTCGAGCTGGCTTGCCGCGCATCCGCCGGCTTTACCCATCTGGATGAATACTTCAAAAGGCAAGGCTTTATCATCCACATTGATAGTTATATAAAGGTTCCCGCATCCTGTAGCAACCTTTGTAGTGGTGCCGTTTGTAACAACAGGCCTCGGCCTGGGGGCAACGCTTTTCTTGTCTTTGGGCTCTAGCGCAGAATCTGCATTCACTTCTTTCTTTACCGTGTCATTGGAATTGATATTCAACACCTGTTCCTCCCTGGATTTATCTCTGTAAATGGTTACACCCTTACACCCTAATTTGAAAGCCAGCATATACACTTCTCTCACATCATCTTTTGCCGCATCATACGGAAAATTGACTGTCTTTGATACTGCATTATCCGTGTATTTCTGGAAAACAGCCTGCATCCTTATGTGCCAGAGAGGAGCTATATCATGAGATGTGACAAAAATCCTTTTATATTTTTCAGGCACATCTTCTACATCTTTAATAGAGCCTTTTGCCGCAATCTCCTCCATAAGTTTTCTGGAATAAAAACCTTCCTGTTTCGCAACTTCCTCAAACAATGAATTCACCTCTATAAGCTTATCATTGTCCATCACATTCCTGTAATATGACAATGCGAACAGGGGCTCTATGCCGCTGGAGGCGTTGGAGATAATAGAGATCGTGCCTGTAGGCGCAATAGTTGTAAGCGTAGCATTTCGTAATTCTTTCAACCCTTTTTCTACAAATATGCTCTCATTAAAAGAAGGAAATGGGCCTTTTGTTCGTGCCAGTTCTTGAGATTTAACTCTTGCTTCTTCAGATATAAATTTCATTATCTTCTCGCCAAGCTGGACTGCCTCCTCGCTATTATAAGGTATCTCCAGCTTTATAAGCATATCTGCCCAGCCCATTACTCCAAGGCCTATCTTTCTATTAGTTTTAGTCATCTTTTCTATTTCTTCGAGCGGGAATTTATTCATATCGATTACATTATCAAGAAAATGAACGCTTGTATGCACAAGCTTTTTTAATTTATTCCAATCTATTTCCTTCTCTTTATCTCCACGTACTATATTAGAAAGATTTATAGAACCTAAATTACATGATTCAAATGGAAGCAAGACCTGTTCTCCGCAGGGATTAGTTGACTCATATTTCCCAAGTTTTGGCGTTGGATTAAATTCATTCATTTTATCAATAAATATTATCCCTGGTTCGCCATTTTTCCATGAGCATTCAACAATCAAATCAAAAACCTCTTTTGCCCGGAGACGGCTAACCTCTTTATTTGTATGCGGGTCTATCAAAGAATATTCTTCATCATTAATTACCTTGTTCATGAAATCTTCAGTGACAGCTATGGAGATATTAAAATTCGTTATATCTTTATCGTTTTCCTTGCACCTGATAAATTCAATTATGTCAGGATGGTCAACGCGGAGTATGCCCATATTTGCCCCGCGTCTGGTATTATGACTAACAAATCCATTAGCAATATATGTATGTCCATCCGGTATAACTAAATCAAGTGTAGCTGCCTCTGAATATTCAATCTCTTCTACATAGTCGTAATACTGATTTTTATCAAGGATATCTCCTAGAAAACTTTCTTTTAAAAAATCGTAGTCTTCCACTAACATATTTGCTCTTTTCCTAGTAAGCCCTCTTTCATTTTTTATGCCATCAAGATAATGCCAAATTTTCTTATAGAATGGGCTTCTTGGTTTTAGCAAAAGATTTTCGTAAAATTCTCTGAATTGCTTTGATTGGTTGGGTATAATATCATTATAACTAACTTCTCTTTTTATAATCTGATTAAGCCTTTCTTTCTTTTTCTTACTTAAGAAACCGATTCTTTCTTTATAGGTTCCCAATCCTTTTGGAGTTGAAATACTTAATCTATAAAGGTAGCTTCTTCCATGGGAGGATTCTCTTTTTCTGTTAATCCATATATTAGAAGATATGCCCAAACTTAACAACAAGGTCTGTACTTGATGAACCAGGTGTGAAGAAGTAGAAGATAATGCAATGTGATAACCTTCTTTATCAATACAACCATCTGCTTCAAATAAACCTCTCAAAAAACCTTCGGCACATTTTCTATCACTTTTTAAAATTACTTCGGGTATAAAAGCATGCGGGGCATCCTTTTTATCTATGCCGATAGATTTAAGCCATTCTACCAGCATCTGACTATGATAGATCAGATTAATGCTTTTATCGTTCGGTTTTTGTTCGAATCTGCTGTTAATTTTAAAAATTTCTTTAAGGTATCTATCAAAATAATCTTTGAGCTCTAAACAATCATGAGGAACTGATAACATTAATTTTCCCTTATGAAAACAGCCATCTCCTACAAAATAGCCGCTCAGTTCGGCTAAATTAACATCCATTTCGGAAGGTAAATTACAAACCTTGGCATTAAAATGAAAATGTCTTTTAAATTGTTCAAACTTAACCTTATCACCCATAAAAGTATCCATCTGTAATGCAACCCATTCGCCTTTCTGGATATCTTTTAATTCTTTCCATGCATAGATACCTTCTTTATCAATAATTCTAATTTTATGATTTAATGTTGCGCTAAATCTATAGCCGTCTTTTGTAATTATAGTTTTGACTGGTTTGATACCATTATTATAAAATTGTTCTACGCTCTTTATGCCCTCATCACTGAAAACCTTTAGATACGAATTTTGATATTCATCAGGCACTGCATTGCCAAGTTCTTTGATTGGCAATAAACCTTTTTCTGTGGAAATTATAGTATTTTCCTCTACGCAGCCCCCCTGTTTAACTGCCTGAGTGGCTGCGTTAAAAACCTTCATGAATGAAACCGGCCCGCTGGAAACGCCTCCGGTGGAACGGACTACGCTATTTTTAGGCCTGAGCCTTGAAAAACTGAAGCCTGTTCCTCCTCCGGATTTATGGATCATGGCCGTGTTCTTTATCGCGTCAAAAATGGATTCCATTGAATCGCCTATCGGAAGGACAAAACATGCTGACAACTGAGCCAGGTCTCTGCCCGCGTTCATCAACGTGGGGCTATTCGGCATGAATTCAAAATTAGACAAGGCCTTGTAAAATTTATTCTCTGTCTCTTTTATTTCAGGGTTAGCCGCGCCGTAAAGCTTGTCCGCCTTGGCTATATAGCGGCTCACCCTCCTGAACATCTCTTCGGGCGTCTCCTTGATTTTGCCGTTTTCGTCCTTTATCAGATATCTTTTTTCAAGAACCTTAAGGCAATTTTCCGAGATGCTCAACTTTTTTTCAATCCTGGTTTTCACTTCCATTACCTGCTCCTCTTAAATTTTGCGTAGCAAAATTTGATCCCGAGCAGCTCTATATTTACTCTGTGCCGCGAGGGGCCCTAATAAAAAATAAGTATATCACTTGGCAATTATATGTCAAGTTAAAAAAATACAATATATTGATATTTTTTGCCGTCGGTACCTATATATAGTGGTTAGATGATATCGACGCTGGGTTTGGGAATCCAGCCTTTCAGATCCTTCGAAAGCTCAATTTCATACCAGTTCTGGGCATCTTTTACTATGCTCACCTTTGCACCCTCGTGGAGAGTAAACTGTAAAAGATAATCTTCTTTAGGCCCGCTTCTTACATCTATTTTTTCAGCCACAATAATCCCTGTTTTCGTAAAATTTTCTTTATTTATTTTTACGGATAAAAATATAATAAGGATGAAAACCACAGCTCCAAACGCCGCAGCAGTATAAAACATAAGCCGTCTTTTGGCAATAAATTTTATTGATAAAATTAAAAATAAAACTACAGCCAGATAAAACAATGAGCACATTGCCGCGAGCTCATTCGCAGTCATCCTGTCGTATAAAAAAAGTATTGCCCCCAGGATAAAGCCTTTTTCAGGGGTGTTTATTTTATCAATAGCCATTGACCTGGCAATTTTAAGATTCAGGCGTATGTCTCTATCGCGCGGATCCAGCCTTAGCGCCCTTTCGTAATTCAGGATAGCCTTGCCTATCTTTTTCAATTTAAAGTAACTGTTACCCAGATTATAAAATACCTCAGGGCTTATGTTGTCCATTCTTAAAAGTCCCTCATAAAGAGATGCTGCTTTTTCATAGTCCATATTTTCGTAACTTGAGTTTGCTTTTACATAAAGTTCTTCCGGACCTTCAACCGCAATTGATCTTCCGGTAAATATAAAAAATACTAAAAAATAAAAAGTAACTACCTTTTTCATATATATCTCTCCAGGCCGGTGACAATGCCTTCTGCCTGTTTCAGGGTGCGGCTCATGTCTTCTTTTGTAAATTTCGCTGACGCAAACCGCGCCATATCGCAATCATCAAATAATATTTTTACTTCGCCTATTATATCGCCGGTAAGGCCTATCTCTGTCAATTTATCCTCCAGCGAATCCTTTGTAATGGACGGGTGCGGTATATTCAATTTATCAGCTATATATTCTATTACCGCTTTATAGATCTCTGTATAAAATTCTTTTACCATGTTTTTATTGGCTAGGTTTCGAGCGGCTTTAAGCCTTTTTGAAGCAGCGCCTCTGGCTCGTAAAGATCTTGCATAGCCTATGTCTGTCTTAAGTCTATTTTTGTACAGTTCAAATAAATAAATGGCTATAAGGATAAGAAACGGCAATATATTCATCAATAAAAATATCTTGTTTTTATATAGGAAATTATCTTTGGAGGCAAATCGCTCCGGTAAAGTCTTGATATACGCTATATCGCTTTTCAGGAGACGGACTTCTTCTTTGGAAGCAGTCGGAGAAGTAGAATCTATTTTTTCAGAAGGTTCGTCTTTAGATTTTGTGGCATTTATGACAACGGAGTGCAGCCTTTTATATACATAATCCTTTAAAACAGGATCGAAATAAGTATATGCTATAGGCCCTATAGTAAAACTGCCGGCTTTTTTCGGGATGATCATTTTTTCAAACACCTTGTCTCCCTGAACCACATAATCATCCTTTGAGATATTTTCCGAGCTTCCCGAATCGTAAAGTTTAACATCCTGAATATCAGGCAAACCAGGGGAAGATATTGTTTTTATATTACCCTTTCCTTTTATTCTTATTTTTAGGCTTACAGGCTGATTCTCTTCTACTGTATTTTTGTCAACATTCAGGAAGATATCGAAATCCCCCACGTCTCCCTTGAAATCAGCTGGCTTATTCTGCTCAGGTAAAGGCAGTATCTCTAATTCTATGGGGTCTGTTTGAAGCACTACAGGCTTGCCTCTCCTGAACATGCTGAATGGGTCACGGTCAAACATATCAAAAGGATTCTTAGGTAAAACCCTGCCTGTATCTTCCAACACAACCTCTAATCTGGCAGGGCCTATGGTAAATTCTCCAGGGCTTGTAGCAAACAGCGCGGTTTTAATTTCTGTTACAAGATATCTCGTGCCGTTTATAACCTTATAATATTTTTTCTGCGGAGGCATATCCTCTATCCAGAAGCCAGTGGTGGCAGGAGGATTATAAGCAGGGTTGTCAAACAAACTCACTGCCTGATAAACCGCAAAGGTAAGCGTTATCTGCTCATTTACATATGCCCTGAGCTTATCTACATATGCTTCTATAAAAAGCTCTTTCCCGGCCTGTGGCTGGCTCGATCCCTGATCCATAGGCTCAGATGGCTGAATATTGGGCTGAGAAGGCGCTTGCGCCTGGGAACTTCTAGGCAATACCTTTATATTAATAGCTCCTGCAGAATATGTATTGCCTTTATAATTAATATTGAACGGGCCGATAGTATAATCTCCTGTATTGTTAGGCACCAATATATAGGTAAAGGTGACTGAGCTTGAAACCTGGCCGTTTATAATAGAAAGATTTTGCGATCTGCCTGATGAATAAGAGGTAAAACCTTTAAGGTCCGGGATATCAGGCTGAGGTATGTTTGATATATTGCCTGATACTGTTATTGTAAGGGTTACCTGACCGTCTAAAGTGATTTCCTGCCTGTCAGTATCAGCGGATATAGTAATATCCTCCGCGTGGCAAACTGCGGCTATTGAAAAAAAGAATAAAAAAGCGCAGATATATCTCATACTACCAATCCTTGTCAACTTTATATCGGCCTTCTATAGGCTGGTTTCTTAATTCTTTTTGCAGGTCTTTTTCATCATCTTTAATAGCATCTAAAAGCCTTATGGCGTCTTCTTTTGACATTTCGTCTTTCTTCTCTTCTACGGAAGATTTTTGTTCTTCTTGTTTTTCTTCCGGACGTTTTTGCTGCTCGCTTTCCTGCTTAGCTTGGTTTTCTTTTTCTTGTTTCTCCTCGCCCTTTCCAGACTCTTGGGCATCTGATTGTTTTTGTTGTTCCCGATCCTTATTTTCTTTTTGCTGAGATTCCTCCTGCTGATCGTCTTGTTTCTCAGGCTGCTCTTTTAATTTTTTCTCTATAAATTCTATATTATACTTTGCATCTTCGTCATCAGGATTAATCTCCAGGCATTTTTTATAGTCCTCTATTGCCTCCGGCAGCTTACCCATCCTGTAATGCGTATTCCCAATATTATAATACGCCTTTGACCGGAGTTCACTATTTTTTGAATCAAGGCTTTTCTCGTATTCATTGAATGCGTCTTCATATTTTTTCTGTTCGTGCAGGCCGTTACCTATATTATAGTGAAGCTTGTCGTTATCCGGATTGTCAATCTGGGCATCGCGCCATTTGGACAAGGCCTCATCAATCTTGCCATCTTTATAAAGTTTATTTGCCTGGCTATTCTTCGAGACAAGCGAATCTCCCCACGCCCAACCCAATGTAGAAATATAAAATAAGGGTATTAAAGCTGTCCAGACCAGTGGTCTCGAAGACGCAAAATTTTCCCAGCGTGAAAATTTTGCTTCGTTTTGTTCCTCGCTCGTTTCGCCGGCTCTGCAGGTTTTGAGAAAAGCATCGCTTTTTCGAGCGGGCATGGTGTCGCGACGCCGAATAGGCGTCGTGACGAGCGAGAAAAAGCAATGAGCGAAGGGCGCCATGCTGGGGCGTTTGAGCGCCCGTCGGCAAAGCCTAAGGATTGCACAAGTCCCGAGCGAAGCGAGGGGCGTCTTTTCGAAAGCCTGCAGAGCCGGCGAAACACCATGCCCGCTCGAAACAAAAAGGCCTCTCGACTTGCTAGTCTGGGCAGCTCGTCTCATATTCTCTTTCTATCCCCTATCATAAATTCCATGCATAACAATATAAAAGCAACGCCGAGAAAATACTGGAACCTGTCCTCGTACTCGGTAAACAATCTGTCTGAAAGCTCTTTTTTCTCCATCCTGGCTATATCGTCGTAAATTTTATCCAGCTCAAGCTCGCCGGCTGTGGCGTGGTAATATTTTCCGCCTGTAATCACTGCTATCTTCCGGAGAGTTTCTTCGTCCAGCTTAGTCATTACGACTTCCCCGCGATTATCTTTTTTGTATCCGCTGACATTGCCGGCCTGGCCTATAATAGGTATGGGTTCGCCTTTTTTAGTACCTATGCCTATCGCGTATATTATAATCCCGTCTTTTTTGGCCCGGTTGGCTGCTTCTATGGGATTTGTATCATGGTCTTCCCCGTCTGTAAGAAGCACCATAACTTTATATTTTCTCTCTTTTTTGGAAAACCCTCTGATAGCTGCGCTGATTGCATCTCCTATTGCAGTGCCTGGTTTTGGCATTATGCCCGGCTCTATCACGCTTAAAAACATCTTTGCTGCGCCATAGTCCAGCGTGAGCGGGCATTGCATAAAACTATCGCCTGCAAATGTCAAGATGCCCACCCTGTCCCCTTTGAGTTTATCTATAAAAGAGCTGATCTCAAGCTTTGCCTTTTCCAGGCGATCAGGTTTTATATCCTGGGCAAGCATGCTTGAAGATGTATCAACTGCTATCAATATATCTACCCCGTACCGCTTTGCCATGGTAAGTTTCGCGCCTATCTGAGGTCTGGCCAAAGCCAGTATCAAAAAGCTTAAGGCAATAACTATTAAAACCTTCTTTGATCTTTCCCTGGCAGGGCTTTTTGAAAAAGAAAGTTTTTCCACAAGCCTGATATCCCCGAATCTCTCTATCTTTTTTCTCCTTTGTATCCCGATAAATATAAAAAACACTATCAGCGCAGGAATCAATAAAAGAAAATTCAAATATGCCGGTGCTCCCCAATTCATATCCTACCTCTATGGGATTTTAGCGAATAATGTATTCACCAATAATATTTCCAGCAAAATCAGCACAAACCCGGGCAATATAAAAAGGCCTGCCAGTTCTGTATAGTTTGCATATTCCTTTGTCTCTATCTTTGTTTTTTCCAGCTGTCCTATTGTTTTATATATCTCCAACAATCCCTCTTTATCCTTTGCCCTGAAATACAATCCCCCTGTTTCATTGGCAATTTTTTTAAGCAGTTCTTCGTCAATCTCTGTATCCATATGGACATATCTTTTTCCGAAAATAGCATCTTCCACCGGGTACATTGCTCCGCCAGGCTTGCCTGCTCCTATAGTGTATATCTTTATTCCAAGCGCCTTTGCTGTTTTAGCGGCAGTAAGAGGATCGATCTTACCTGCATTATTAACTCCGTCTGTTAAAAGTATTATTATCTTGGTTTTTACAGTAGAATCCCTGAGCCTGTTTACGGCATTGGTAATTGCCATTCCTATGGCAGTGCCGTCTTCTATCATGCCTATATCTACTTTGTCCAGAAGCCCTGAAAGCGCGCCGTAATCAAGCGTAAGCGGGCACTGGGTAAAACTATATCTTGAAAATACGACCATGCTGATCCTGTCATTACGCCTGGACTTTATAAATTCCCTCAGGACATCCTTGGCAGCGCCTAATCTGTTCTGCGGGGCAAAGTCCTCTGCCTTCATGCTGCCTGATATATCAAGAGTTAGCATGATATCAATACCTTGCGTGATTATCTCTTCCTCTTTTTGGCCTGCCTGAGGCCTTGCAAGCGCAAGAATAAAAATAAAGATAGCTGCCATCTTTAATATCATAGGCGCATGTCTATATTTTACACGGAATCCCGGTTTTATATTTTTAGGGATAGATATATCTGAGAAAATAATGCCGGCTTCGCGCATACCTGCTCGCCTGAAATAGTCCCAGACTAATAAGGGGATAATGCCGAGTAATATTAAAAATAATGGGTTCGCGAATCTCATGCTGTAATTTTAGGAGTGGTTATATCTATAATCTCTTCTGCTTTTTTATACACCTCTTCTATTTCTTTTTTATCCGGCGTATACTTTGCAAATTTTACCATATCGCAATCTTCAAGAAAATAATTTATCTTGTCTAAATGCATGCGTTCCATTCTTTTTGATCTCATCTCCTGAAAAAGTTCCCATGTAGTCCTGTCCATGGCAGATATCTTATACCTGCTTTCTATATATGCGCGGATAATATCCGAAAGCCTTATATAATATTCTTTGACCAGGCCTTTTTCTATAAGCTTCTTTTCCGAAAGCAGCCTCAAGGCATCCTTCGCGATGTCCTCAGGAGATTTCTGAATCAAAACAGGCTTTTCTTCAGCAATTTTTTTCTTCTTAAAATAAATAAATGCCGCGATAGCCAGCGCAGTTAAAATTAAAATAATGACCCAGAGGCTAGGAAACGCCCCTTTAATATCCATAACATCTTTCAAAGGCCTTATATCATTCATATATTTATCTCTAATATTTTTCTACTCGCGGTTTGGCCTGATATAATTTTTATGTCCTGCCTTTTTACTCCAAGCTCCAGTGCCAAAAGCTCTATCACCCTTTTATTCGCTTTTCCTTTTTCAGGAAGGCTGGCTACCTTTATCCTGTAACTATTCTCTGATATCTTTTCTACAATCTCTTTTTTGGCCCTGGCTATAACTTTTAATTCTATCCTCACTATCTGAATCTCCTTGAATATCGGAGTCTGACTCCCATAGGGAGTCAGACTCCGATATTCACGATGAGAGTCGGGCTTCGATATTTATCTAAATCTTTTAGCCCGCATCCTGAAAAAAATTATCAACGGATCTATATATGGCTTATCGGTAGATATATTTATTGAGTCAAGGCCGATGGACCGGAATGCCTTGTTTCTAGCATCCAGAAGATCTGATCTTTTTTTCGCAAGCTCTTTCTTTAACAAATCATCTGCTGTGTCCAGATATAGAATTTCCCCTGTCTCTGCATCTTCAAATTTTACAAGGCCTATATCCGGAATATCCTTTTCTCTCGGGTCAGAAATAGAGATGCCTATAATGTCGTGCCGCTTATTGAGAATCCCCAGTAACTTCTCGTAGCCAGTATCCATAAAATCAGAGATAAGAAAAACAACCGCTCGTTTTTTTAAAACCTTCCCAAGATATTCAATGGCTGAACTGATCGATGTCTTCCTGGATTCAGGCTTATAATATAAAAGCTCTCTTATAACCCTTAATACATGAGGCCTGCCTTTTTTAGGCGGGATAAATTTTTCAACCTTATCAGTGAATAACAATAACCCGACCTTATCGTTATTTTTCACAGCGCTAAAAGATAATACCGCGCCTATTTCCGCCATCAGTTCCGTCTTCATTTTATTTCTCGTGCCAAAACTTCCGGAACCGCTCATATCCGCTATGATAATTACGGTAAGTTCTCTTTCTTCTACGAATTTTTTTACATAAGGGTGGCCTGAGCGCGCGGTCACGTTCCAGTCAATAGAGCGGATGTCATCACCTGGCACATATTCCCGGACTTCATGGAACTCCATGCCCCTGCCTTTGAATATAGACTCGTATTCTCCGGCAAAGACATCGTTCACAAGCCTTCCGGTTCGGATTTCAATCTGCCTTACTTTTTTTAGAATTTCTTTCGGGATCATGGAACTTCTATTTCATCAAAGACCTTTTTAACGATATTCTCGCTGGTCATCTCTTCTGCCTCTGCTTCGTAAGTCAGGATAACTCGGTGCCTTAAAATATCCATACCGACCGCTTTTATATCCTCAGGCGTTACATAGCCTCTTCCGCGGATAAATGCGTGAGCCTTGGAGGCTATATTAAGGTATATGGACGCTCTGGGGGATGCGCCATAGGCAATAAAATTTTTTATATCCAGATTGTATGCTTCCGGCGTACGAGTAGCATAAATAATATCCACTATATAATCCTTTACCTTATCGTCCATGTAAATCTGATTTATGATCTCCCTCGCTTTTAAAATATCTTTGGTAGAAACCACAGCCTTCACCTCGCTAGGGTTATGGCCTGCCATGCGCTCCATGATTTCCTTTTCTTCTTTCTTGTCCGGATATTCTATTTTTATCTTCAGCATAAACCTGTCAACCTGCGCCTCAGGCAGAGGATAGGTGCCTTCCTGTTCTATCGGATTCTGAGTGGCCAAAACAAGGAAAGGCTCTTCGAGAGGATATGTATTTTCTCCTATGGTAACCTGCCTCTCCTGCATTGCTTCCAGAAGAGCGCTCTGCACCTTTGCAGGCGCTCTATTGATCTCATCAGCAAGTATAAGATTTGAAAATATAGGGCCTTTTTTTGTGGTGAATGCCCCGTCTTTTGGATTATAAACAAGAGTTCCTATCAGATCTGCGGGTAATAAATCCGGGGTGAATTGAATACGCTGGAATTTTGTCTGGATACATCTGGAAAGAGTTTTTACGGCAAGTGTTTTAGCAAGGCCCGGCACGCCTTCTATTAAAATATGCCCGTTTGCAAGGAGGGCGATCATCAGCCGGTCCACAAGATAACGCTGGCCGACTATGACCCTGGATAATTCCTGCGTGATCTCTTGAATAAAAAGGCTTGATTCTTTAACCTTATCGTTTATCTGTCTTATGTCCTGGCCGTACTTAGGGTTGAAATCGGTCATAATACCTCCTTGTAAACTCAAAAGTAAAAACGAAAAAGTAAAAACTACAACTAAAAATTTAAAACTTTTATTTCCCTGATTTTCTACTTTTTAAATTTTAACTTTTGAATTTTAGTTTTGCCTTTTTACTTTTAACTTTTTACTTCAAATCGTCATATTTTCTAATCTCTTTATCCTTTCTCTTATAGGCGGATGCGTGCTGAAAAGCGCAGCAAGGCCGCCTGAACTTAAAGGATTCACTATAAATAAGTGAGCTGTTGTTTGATTTGCGTCCATCTGATAAATCTTATTGCCTTTTTCTAATTTTAAAAGCGCATGGCTGAGTCCTGTAGGCGTACCTGCTATCATAGCGCCTCTTTTATCCGCAGAATATTCCCTTGACCTTGAAATCGCGAGCTGTATAAGCATAGCAGCTATAGGCGCCACTATCAACATAACTAACATACCTATGCCATTTCCTTCCCTGTTCCTAGTACTTCTACCTCCGAATATAGCTGCCCATCTTGCCCAGTTGGCAATCATTGTGATCGCGCCTGCAATAGTGGCTGTCACAGTCATTAGAAGGGTGTCTCTATTTTTTATATGCGAAAGTTCATGCGCTATAACGCCTTTTAATTCTTCTCTGTCTAAAATATTCAATATACCCTGGGTCACGCAGACAGCAGAATGTTTCGGAGATCTTCCTGTGGCAAAAGCGTTGGGCGTATTCTGCGAAGTTATATAAACCTTGGGCATTGGCATTTTAGCAAACACTGTCAGTTCCTTTACTATATTATATAATTCCGGCACTTCTTTTATGTCGGCTTCTTTGGCACCGTACATCATAAGCACTATCTTATCGCTGAACCAATACGAGGCCATATTCATTATAAAGGCAAATACAAACGCATATACAGCGCCTTGTTGGCCTCCGAAATAGCCGCCCACAAGCACAAAAATCATGGCCAGGGCTACCAATAATAAACCTGTCTTCAAATAATTCATAACTACCGCCTCCATCTCCATTATCAGACAATACAAATGAAGAAGAGCCCCTAGATTACAGGGCTCTTCTTCTATCAATATCGTATTATCAGAAACTTACTTTTTCTCTTCTTTATTCTTGGTTTCTTCCTTCTTTGCCTGCATGCAATCTTTTATTTCGCTGATGCCTGCAAAAAGAGCAGCCAGGCCGCCTAATATTAGTATTGGTGGAACACAGCCTTTTAAGAGCATTACAAAACTATACCACCAGGTTATAAGCCCCCAAATGCCCACAATAATACTAATCAGGCCACCAAGTACTGTTATGTATTTTCCCATTTCTTATCCCCCTCCTTATTGTTTTAATACAATTATTTATACCATTTAAAGATGTGCTTGTCAATACCTTTATAGATTCTTACCGAGCAAATTCCAGGTCTTCGGCCCCGCCACTCCGTCAGGCACAAGGCCTTTTGACTTCTGGAAATCCTTTATCGCCTGCCTGGTCCTGGACCCCATCTTGCCGTCCAATGAGCCTGGATCAAAACCTGCGTTTTTCAGGGCTGTCTGTATCTCTTTTGTGGTTGGCCTGAATTCCGCCTTTGAAGAGTCAGCTTGCCTGGCATACTTTGTCTTTGAAACATACTCTTTTTTAGACTGCAGTATCTCTTTTGTCCTTCTTGTTTCCTCCAGCTGCGTCAGGGTAATTTTATCTATATAACCTGTGCTTTTTACGCCGAGGGATTCCTGATATATCTTTATCGCATCGCGGGTTTCCTTTCCCATCCTGCCGTCGGTATTGCCGGGCGCATATCCCTCATTCTGCAAAATGACCTGCACCTCTTCAATCTTTGGATTAATGATATCAGTGCTGCCTACCAGTTTTTCTTCTTCCCTCTGGTACTGAACCGATTTAGGCACAATATTGCATCCGTAAAAAGATACGATTGCCAAGATAGATATAATAAGATAGATTTTGGTTCTCATGCTTTCTCCCCCTTTTGATTTTTGACTATTATATCAAAAAATCAATGTAAAGTGAAGACTTTAGTGGTAAAATTATTCTAACCGGAAAAACTATATGGCAAAACTGACAATAACTCAAATCATCCCCGGCAAGCTATGCCTTTCATGCGACGTATGCTGCAGGTTTATTGATAGAAACGCTTCT
>JAHJGB010000122.1 GCA_018824725.1 Candidatus Omnitrophota bacterium | reverse complement strand
ATTCAACATTCAACATTCACAATTCAACATTAAAAAATGCGTCAGCATTTTTTTCTGCCCGCGCTAGGGATCGAACCAAGGACACCCTGATTAAGAGTCAGGTGCTCTACCAACTGAGCTATGGGGGCATCTATTTAGTTCAGACGTTAAGTTTAGATAATATCACAGGTTAAAAACTTCGTCAATATTTTATTGCTATGATGGAAGCCCGACTCCCTATGGGAGTCGGGCTTCCATCATACAATATTGGCGCGCCCGGGGTGGATCGAACACCCAGCCTGCTGGTTCGAAGCCAGCCGCTCTATCCATCTGAGCTACGGGCGCATCATATATAAGCTTTACAGACACTTGTGTTCCGTAAAGCTGTAATACTTATTATCCCCTATTATTATATGGTCCATGACATCTATCTCAAGCGCCCTGCAGGCTGTCGCAAGATTCTTAGTAAACATCATATCCTCTTTACTGGGCTCCGGATCACCTGAAGGGTGATTATGGACCGCGATTATCCCTGCCGCAAAATTCTGAAGCGCTTTTAAAGCTATCTCCCTTATCTGGGGACTAGCCTGGTTCACGCTCCCTTCTTCTATTTCAACTATATCTATTATATGGTTTTTGGTGTTTAACAGCAATATCTGAAACACTTCTTTCTTAATATCCCTGAGCCTTGGCATAAAAATCCTGACTACGTCTTTTGAGGATTTCACAGCCTGGGAAGCCTTTTTAGGCTCAGACATAAACCGCCTGGCTATCTCAAAGCTGGCCCTTAGCTGCGCAATCTTCGCATCCCCAAGGCCCTTAAAACTTCTCATTTCGGAAATATTGGTGTGGCTCATATTCCTGAATGTCTTAAAATGCGCCACCACTTCCCGTCCCAAGTCCACTGCACTCGCGCCTTTAATCCCGCAACGAAACAATATTGCCAATAGCTCCGCATTTGTTAGCGTATGCTCACCGTATTTAAAAAGCTTTTCCCTGGGCCTTTCATCTTTCGGCCACTTCTTAATCCCCATCCCCGCCCTCTCCGGCTAGCTGGCCGCAGGCAGCCATTATATCTTTGCCCTTGGAATCCCTGATAGTCACATGAACGCCTCTTTTTAGCAGCTTGTCTTCAAATATCTTCACATCTTTTTCCAGAGGCGCCTGAAAATCAAGGCCTGGCACCGGGCTGTAAGATATAAGATTTACCTTTGCCTTCAACCTCTTTGCAGCCTTTACCAGCTCGTCTATGTCCTTTTGCGAATCATTTATGCCTTTAATCAATATGTATTCAAAGGTCAGCATCCTGCCGCCGTTTTTCATGTAGTCTTCGCAAGCCTTTAAAAGCTCCTCAAGAGGATACTTTTTATTAACGCTCATAAGCCTGTTGCGCAATTCATTATTAGCGGCGTGAAGCGATATGGATAAATTAACCTGCAGGCCCAATTCTTTAAATTTTTCAATGCCTGGAATTATACCGGAGGTGGAGACAGTAATCCTTCTGGCAGCTATACCCATTCCCTTTTTGGAATTCATTATTTTTATAGCCTTTGACACATTCTCATAATTATCCAAAGGCTCTCCCATGCCCATAAAAACAAAATTTGTAACCTTATGCTTCAGATTATGTTCAATAGATAATATTTGGCTCAATATTTCTGAAACGCTAAGGTCTCTTTTAAAGCCGTTCATGCCGCTCGCGCAAAACGAACATGCGAACTTGCATCCTGCCTGAGTAGATATGCACAGAGTTTTTCTCTGCCAGGTATATATTAAAACTGTCTCTATCAGATTGCCGTTTGCCAGCTCAAATAAAAATTTTTCTGTCTGGTCAATGGATTTGAGGTGTTTTAAAGGTTTTATCGCGCCTATATAATAATATTGCGACAATTTGTCCCTTAAAGGCTCTGGCAGGTTATTCATGACATTGAAATCGCAAACGCCTTTTTTATAGACCCAGGAAAATATCTGCTCAGCCCTGTATGGAGGCTCTGAAATTTTTTCCAACTCTTCCTTGAATTCTTCCGGGGTAAAGTTCTTTATATCTTTTTTATTCAGATGCATAATTGCCGTTGAATTTAGCAGCAGATTGCTGAAAGCAATCTGCTGCTAAATTGGCTAAGGAATTCATGACCGGCTGTCCCGCTCTTCTCTGAATCTTTCCAAAAGTCTTTTAATATCGCCGTCTGCCGAGCGCATAATCTGAGTGGCTATAAAAATGAGGATGGAAAACTGCCAGGAATCTTCGGGCCCCACTACCAGGCCGTTAGAGACATCTTCTCCCTGCTGCAGCTTATCGGAATAGTACCCGACTGCTTTTTCGAGGTGGCCTTCATAAACATCAAGTGAATAGGTCTTATTGTTATACTTTAGGGAAGGAAAAGTGACTCCCCGGACCAGCAGAAAATTTAAAAGCATGTCCTGCCCGGAGTGGAATTCTTTTTCAAAATCAAAACCTTCAAATTGAGGCATGTTGGAAGGAAGGATTATTGCTGGTTTTTCCACCATCACCTGGCCTTTTCTCACTACAGTATCCCCTAAATTAACCAGAGACTCGGATAAAAATATATAGGGCACCTCTGTGGGCTCAAAGGTCAATAGGTCCTTAGGCCTGGGCCTTATAATTTTGGTATATTTTAATGCCTTTTCCCATCCATCCTGAATATTCATAATGCTATAGTTATATCATAAAAAATGTTACAAGGCGAGAAAAATTATTGACCTAATTCTGATGAGAAAACAATCTTTTTCTTCTTCCCTTCAATCTTTATAAGGAGACTATAAACGCACGGTACTACAAATAGAGTCAGTAGAGTCGAAACCATTACTCCGCCTATGACTGTTACTGCCATGGGGATACGCGTTTCAGCCCCAGGCCCTAAAGCCAGCGCCGGAGGTATTGCTGCTCCGACAGTAGACGCAGCAGTCATAAGGATTGGGCGCAAGCGTGTCGGGCAGGCCTTTAATAACGCATCACGATGGTCAATGCCCTGCTCTTGCTCCCTCACCTGATTGGTAAAATCAATCAGAAGAATGGAGTTTTTCTGAGTGATGCCCATGAGAAGAATAAGGCCGATTATGCTATATATATTTAAGGACAGGCCTACCACCCATAAAGCTATAAGCGCGCCGGATATGCTGAAAGGAAGCGCAAACAGCACTGAAATCGGATGGACATAATTATTAAACTGCGAGGCCAGAACCATGTAAGCTACAATAATGCCAAGCCAAAAAGCAAACGCAAGGCCGGCAAACGATTCCTGGAAGGTTTTAGTGCTTCCGCTAAATACGGCATGGTAACCTTCCGGCAGGATTTTCTTTGTAATGCGGCTGACTTCATCCAACGCGCTAACCTGGGATTTTCCAGAAGCCACATTGGCAAAAATAGAGATCGCCCTTTCCCTGTTTTTGCGGGTTATGGTTAAGGGGGTAAGTTTTTCCGTAATTTTTATAACGTCTTTTAAATTTACCTGCTCACCTCGGTTATTCCATATCCACAATCTTGCTATATTTTCCGCTTCATTGCGCTGAGAAGGTATAAGCCGTATCCTCACGTCGTAACGCCGGCCATCTCTCGTATATTTACCGATCTTTTCCCCTCCTACAAGAGAATTGATCGCGCTGCCAATAGTATCAATGCTCGCCCCTCGCGCATCAGCGCTTTGCCTGGCAGGAATAATTCTAACTTCAGGTATAGCAGCCAGATAATCTGTATCCACGTCAATCATGAGGCTGCTTTTCTCCATCTCTTTCTGTATCTGAGCCGCGTATACTCCTAATTTTTCCCAATCCGGACCGCGAACTGAAAATTCAATCGGATATCCCCTTTGCGCAGAAAATCCGGAAAGCGACAGATCCTGGATAGTAGCTTTGACGTCCGGAATCTGATTCAGATTTTTGCGGAACAGGGCCATTAATCCAGCCTGTGAAAGCCGGCGCTTTGCCGGGGGCACTATCGGCCTGTCCTTCGGATCTTTAAATGTTACAAAGAACATACCTGAGTTTACCTCTCCCCCTCCGAAGCCCCCTATGATACTTATTATGCCTTTTACCTCAGGCCGGTTCATGACAAATTCCTCTGCTTTTTTAAAACGCTCGTCTGTAAAAGTGATAGAAGATCCTACGGGAGTCTGCAAACGGCACATAAACATACTTTGATCCTGCGGCGGGATAAATTCTTTCCGCAATATACCAAAGAAGAAAAGAGACCCTATAAAGAAAAATATCGCAAATATAACCACCTTTTTTCGATTTGCCAGAGCCTTGGTTAAGCCGATTTGATAACGCCCTGCTAACCAGTGAAGGCCTTTGTCAATATTTTTTCCTATAACAGTGCTGCGTTTTCCAACTTCAAGAAACTGCGAACATCGCATTGGCGCAAGGGTCAATGCCTCCAGAAGGGATATAGCTACAGCAACTGCTATTGTCATGCCGAATTGATAAAAGAATCTGCCGATAATGCCTGACATAAAAGCCACCGGGAGAAAAATTGAAATAAGCGCAATAGTAGCAGCAAGCGCAGCAAATGTAATCTGGCGAGCGCCCCGTCTTGCAGCCTCAACCTGCTCAAAGCCTTTCTCTCTATAACGGACTATATTTTCAAGAACCATAATGGCATCGTCCACAACAATGCCGATTGAAAGCGAAAGCCCCAGGACTGTAAAAGTATTAAGGGTAAACTTTAAAAAATGTATTACGATAAACGCCCCTAAGATAGACGTAGGGATGGCGAGCAGTATATTCAGAGTTGCGCTCCATGAGCCTAAAAAAAGCCAGCAGATCAGAGATGTAACAAGCGCCGAGAGAAGAAGGGTAAAGGTCAATTCATGGATTGAATCCTCGCTGAATTTGGTGCGGTTAAAACGCACATTGGCTGCCATGCCTTCAGGAAGCGTTGCCTTGATTTCTTCAAGGCGTTTTAAAACTCTATGCGCTACCTCGACCTCATTAGACCCGCGTTGTTTGCGGATACCCATGCCGACCGCCGGTTTCCCTGAGCTACGCACAATACGCCTGATATCGTCCAGGCCGTCTTCAATACTAGCAACGTCCTTCAGGTAAATATTCTTGTAAATAGGCTGGCCGGCGCGTTCCGGAATCAGGATGTTTTCAAATTCCTCGGTGGTCATGGCCTCGCCCATAACGCGGACATTGAATTCCTTGTCCTTTGCTTCAATGCGGCCCGCAGGCATTTCCTTGTGCTCCTGCTGCACTGCATTGATGACATCCTGAACTGTCAGTTGATAATCATTCAGTTTGTCCGCATCGACCCATATGCGCAGGTTGCGGTCTACAAACCCGCCCAAAAATATATCACCCACTCCGCTAATCGTGGAAAATTTATCTTTTACATGGTTCTGAACATAGGTTATCAAATCCCGCAGCGACATCTTGTCAGAAGAAACTGAAAGAAACAAAATGGGCTGGTCGTCAGGATTGGTCTTGGTCACAATCGCAGGGTCCATATCTTTAGGAAGATTCTTCTGCGCCTGGTCAATCTTTGTCTGGATATCCTGCATTGCTACATCAATATCCCTGTCCAGTTCAAATTCAACCGTAACAGAGGCATTGCCCTGTCTTATCTGAGACGAAACATCGCGCACGCCCTGGACGCCCATTATCGCGCCCTCTACTACATCCACCACATCTGATTCCATGACCTCAGGCGCAGCCCCTTCCCATGTGAGGCTTACAGAAACAACTGGAAAATCAACATCAGGCAGCTGGCTTACTCCCAGCATGTTAAAACTTATAATGCCGAAAAGTACCAACCCAAACATCAACATCCAGGAAAAAACCGGATTTTTAATGGCTATGTCAGAAAGGGTCATTTGATTTCATCCTCTATAATATTCCCAGTAGCTGCCTGTAATTGCCAGTACGCGCGTTTTTTCTCATAAAACGCGTTCATGTAACTTCTGCGTGTATTTCCAAAATTCTGGATAGCCGTTAATACATCCAGGTTGCTCACAAGATTATTCCTATAATCCTCTTTTTGTAAAGAATAGTTTAATTCCGCGGATTTCAAAGCCTTTTCCATGGCATTAGACCTGAGTATAGCCGAATAAGCCTTGACGTAAGAATCGTGTATATCCTGAATTGCCAGGCGCTTTGCGCGATTATATTGTAATTTCGCCTCGCGGGATTTGGCATTAGCCTGCGCAATATTGCCATACGTAGTCGTGCCTTCAAAGATAGGCACGCTAATCTTAAGCACGGTATCCCAACTGACATCCAGAGGAGTGGTATTGCGCCTCTCGTAATAATCGCCTTGCACTGTTACTGTCGGGAGTAAGGCAGTCTTTGCGATATAAGCCTCTTTTTTAGCAACGCCCGTTGCGAAATCAAAAGCCTTGACATCTGATCTTGACCCAAAATTAACGGCATAAAATGACTCCGGCTCTAAAGAGTCCGGGGTATCTTCTTTGTCAAGCAGCGCTCCAGGATCCCTGCCTATAAGAAAAGCCAGCAGCTCTTTTGCAACAAGCTCCTGGCTTTTAACAAGCTGTATTTCTGCTTCAATATTATAAAGCTGGGTTTCAGCATTAACTATTTCACTATGCCTGGACCTCCCGACGTCTTCTCTTTTTTTCAGCTCAACAATTCTATCGTTTAATGCCTTGCGAATAAGAGCCATGGTCTTTAAATCTTCCTGCTCTTCCAGTAAAAGATAAAAGGCATCGGCCACGTCAACAAAAAGCAGTTCCTCCGCCCTCTTTTTTTCATTGATACGCTGCTTTTGTTCGAGGCGGCTGCCTGCCATGCCTGCGAATTCTTTAAAACCGGAAAAAAGGGTCTGTTTGAAAACAAATTTACTTTCAAAACTTCCGTTATGATTATAAGAACTAAATGCCCTTTCTGAATCCTGATTAGTCTGAGTCCATACAAAAGAAACCTGCGGTAAAATCGTGCCAAGCGCCTGTGTAAAACGCGCCTCAGCTTCCCTGATAACTTCAGAATTAATCGCAATCGTCTCGCTTTGTTTAAGCGCCAGGCGGTAACATTCGCCCAGCGTCAGTTTACTAGACTTAATGTTTTCAGCGAAAGACTCTGAAAACAATAAGAAAAAAATACTGACGGCCATGCCGGTTCCAATAAATAATCTTATCATTTTTTTCATTAGGCTTGCCTCGATAATATTTCCTCTATTTTAGTGAGTACCCTCAGATAATCAGACCGATCGCTCTCGGAGATCTTACCGAAAATATCAATAATCATCTGCCTTCGCTGTGAGTTAATTTTTTTTATAAGCTCTCTTCCTTTTAAGGTAATCTTAATTTTAATAACCCGTCTGTCTTTAGGTTCCAGTTCCCGGGTAACGTATCCGTACCTCACAAGCCTGTCCACAGTTCCTGTCGTGGCAGCAGTAGTCACAGCCATAAAATCAGCTAAGCTGCTCATCTTTGCTTCGCCGCTTTTCTCAAGAAAACCAAGTATTAAAAACTGAGGAAGCGTAATTTTACCTTTAGACAGTTCGTTTACCTGGTATTTTGCGAATTCCCTTATCATAATGGGTATGATATCATTTATGCGGTCGGCAAATTCGTGCAGGGAAACCTTCATATCTAACCTCCTTTATAGTTAATATAGTTAACTATCAACTATATTAACTATATCATATCGTAAATCCCTTGTCAAGTTAATCTCTATAAAAGCCTGACTCCCTATGGGAGTCAGGCTTTTATAGTAATGCAAAACTATTTTTTGATTATTTTCGGGCAGGGAATCTTATCTTTTTTGCAATACAAGCGTTTCTTTTTCAGTGTCTACTTTAAAAACAAAATTATTTAAAAAAGACATGCCCAGTAAACCAGGGCTATTGCCTATTTCCCCTGAATCAAGCACGATGGCCTGAACATTATAGACCTTTGCCCCGCCTACCCTGACTTCTTTAATATTAATCTGTTTTCCGTTTACGGTCCTGCCATCAGCCACCTGGCACAAAACATTCTTGCCTTTAGCAGCTGATATGCCTATCTTTTTTGCCAGACTGGAAGAGATAACTGTATTTGTCGCGCCTGTATCAACAATAAGATCCTCTCTTACTTTTCTATTTAAAAGCACGCTCGTGGTGAGACTATTGCCCCGCTTTGTAAGTTTTACAACATGCTTGCCTGTTGCCATATTTACCACTGTCTTGACGCCTTTGCCTGTAATTACAGCAGTTTTACCTACAACCTTTGCAGTTGTGCCCACAACATTTCCTGTAACCCTGGCTGTAGTGTAAACAGTTTTACCGGCCACACCTACCACTGTGCCTGTGGCTTTGACAACAGCACATCCGCTTAAAAGTATGAGCCAGAAAATAACTACGCAAAATTTATAGTACCTGTAAAAACCCATAAGCCTTTCTCAGTATATCATTAAGGTTTCGAAACTTGATTTGCTCTTCTGCCTCATCCAAAGGCAAAAATTTGTAATCCGCTATCTCCCTGCCGTCCACTATTATATCCTGTTTTTTCGTTTCGCACAAAAAATATGTTACATATTTTTCTATTCTTTCCCCTTCAAAAGGCGGCCGCTTGCTTACAGTCTCATACCCAACTTTTTCTTTGAATCCTTCTATAAAATTTAAATCGTCCAGCCCTGTCTCTTCTTTTATCTCTCTCAGAGCAGCTTCTTTTTCAGTCTCGCCGCGCTCCAAGTGGCCTTTAGGAAAACCCCATATCTTATTCCTCTTACTGTATATCACAAGAAATAGTATTTTATCGCCTTCTCTTTTAAAAATCACAGCTCCCGCTGAAAATTCTTTATTCATTCTGCCTTTCTTGTCGCAATAAGGTTTACGCCCAGGCTAAGAAAATTTTCAACAACAACATCCCCTGCTTTTAAAGGCCTGGTCAATCTGACTTTTTTAATCTCCTTCATCGCATCAAAAATTCTGGATTTAGGAATAGGTTTGTCAGTCCTGACAGGGATCATCTTTAATCTCAATTCCCGTCCTAAAACACTAGAGGTCAGGATCCTGACCGGGTTTTCAATCTCTGATATTGCGTATTTCTCGCCTTTCGGGCATTCATGGCCAGTGACCTTAACCACTTTCCCGTCCTGCGCGTCAACCAGCAACCTGCACCCTTTCGGGCACTCTATACACGTCAGTCTCTTCATCATTTTATGTAACTATTGAAGCCCGGCTCCCATAGTATTACTATGGGAGCCGGGCTTCAATAGTAGTTCAATAGTAGTTGCAGCAAGTTTGCCTGCCAGAAAACTGTCCTGGGTAACCCAATCAACCAAATCGTATATCTTAAGACAATTACCGCACATAAAAATACCCGGTACAGATGTTTTATTCCCGTCTATCCTGACCCCTGCCATTTCTATCAGCTCATTCTCCGGTATAAGGCCAACTGACATCAATATAGTATCGCATTTAATTTCAAATAAAGATCCTGATATTTCGTTAAAATTATCATCCACCTTGCATACGCTTACCTTCTCCACCCTGTCTTTCCCGTAAATCCTGGAAATCTTATGGTTAAAATAAACAGGTATGTTAAAATCCTCCACGCATTGCACCATGTTGCGTAAAAGCCCTCTTGTTTCTTTCTGGATTTCAATAATAGCCTTTACCTTTGCGCCTTCAAGAGTAAAACGCCTCGCCATAATAAGGCCGATATCGCCTGAACCGACTACTATTATTTCTTTACCAGGCAAAAGGCCTTCTATGTTTATCAATTTCTGCGCCAGGCCTGCTGAAAAAATTCCTGCTGGCCTTGTTCCCTGTATATGCACCATCTCTCTGGTTTTTTCCCTGCATCCTGTGGCCATTATAATAGCTTTTGCCTTAATTGTCTCCAATCTGCCGGGTTTTAAAAATGTGATAATTTTATCTGGCATCAGACTGACCACAATTGACTTTAAACTAACCTCTATCTCAGGTATATTTTTAACCTTTTCAATAAATCTGTCCGCGTACTCAGGCCCTGTCAGTATCTCTTTGAAATAATTAATACCAAAACCTGTATGCACGCATTGATTTAAAATACCGCCGAGATACTGGTCTCTTTCAACAAGCAAAATATCCTTTACGCCGTTTTCGTATGCTGAAACAGCTGCTGCCATCCCTGCGGGCCCGCCTCCGACTATCACTAAATCCCTTTTAATCATTTATCAAACCTCTGCCGCCTCTTACTATCTCTGAACCTCTGCCTCTTTTTGTTATCCCTGTTAAAGGCGTCTGGGTTTCCTCTGCGAGGATTTTAATAATCCTTGTGGTGCAAAAACTCCCATGGCATCTTCCTGCCTGGGCGCGAGTCCTGAACTTTACGCCGTCCATTGTCTTTGCCCCGCGCCTTACCGCATCCCTGATTTCTTTAGCAGAAACCATCTCGCACCTGCAGACAATATCGCCGTAAGCATGGTCTTTTTTGATAAGCGCTTGTGTCTTTGTAAGCGGGATTTCAAAAAGGTGCATTGTTTTTTTTCTGTGGGCATGGAAAATCAATTTCTTTTTAAGCGCCAGCTCGTTCTTTTTAAGTATATTAGCGACTAACACAGCTATTGCAGGGCTGGCTGTCAAACCCGGAGATTGAATACCGGCGACATTTATAAACCCGGGGCATTTTTCTTCATGCCTTATAATAAAATCATCTCCTGCAACGGGCCTCAGGCCTGCAAAATAAGCGATTATATCTTTGTCGTTTATGGAAGGGATGAGACGCCTGGCAGACATTAAAACCTTATTAAGCCCGCTGTCAGAAGTAGAAAAATCTTCTTTGTCTTCAATATCTTCAGCTGTAGGCCCTATCATGGGATTGCCGTCAGCGGTTTTTATTATCAGAACTCCTTTTGATACCTTGGAAGGTAACGGAAAAATGAGATGCCTTGCCAGATCAGCTTTTTTCTTGTCCAAGATAAATTCTTCGCCTTTACGCGGCTTGATCTTAAAATCATTTATGCCGAGCATACCGGATATCTCATCCGCAAAAAGGCCTGCTGCATTTACAAGATATCTTGACTTAAATAGGTCCAGAGAAGTATTTATTTCAAAATATTTATCGGCTCGGCTTATATTAATGACTTTTGCCTTGGTAAAAATCTCGACTCCGTTTCTAACAGCGTTTTCTGCAAGGTCATATACAAGCCGGTAAGGGCTTATAATCCCTGCGGTAGGGGCGTAAAGGCCGCAAACTGCAACGCTATTAAGATTCGGTTCGTTTTTCTCAAGCCAATCCTTATCAACAATCCTTAACCCTGGCACGCCCAGAAGCTCGGCTTCTTTTTTAAGGCGCAAAAGCTCTTTTATGTCATCTTCGTTAAACGCGACGATCAGCTCTCCGACTTCTTTGAAATCAACGCCTAATTCTTTTGAGATTTTTCTAATGAGAGCGTTTCCCTGGACGCACAAGCAGCCTTTCATAGAGCCTGGCGGATTCTGAGTTCCGGGATGGATTATGCCTGAATTTGATTTTGAAACACCGAAGGCAAGTTCTTCTTCTTTTTCAATAAGCGCGATATCAAGCTTGTAACGGGACAGTTCCCTCGCAATCGAAGTCCCGATCACGCCTGCGCCGATTATAGCTACATCATGTGTTTTCATTTGGTGAGTGTTCGCTTAACTGCGCCAAGCCATTTGTTATAATATTTTAAAGCTAAACCTTTTTTCATCTCAGGCTTGAAAATCTTATCTTTTTCCCAGCACTTTTTTATCTCTCCGGTATTTTTCCAATAACCTAGTGCCAGGCCTGCAAGATACGCAGCCCCAAGAGACGTAGTCTCTGTTACCTTTGGCCTCACAACATTAAATCTAAGAATATCTGCCTGAAACTGGCATAGAAAATTATTTGCAGAGGCCCCGCCATCAACCTTCAGGCCTTCTATTTTTAAACCGGAATCTTTCCTCATTGCATCCAAGACATCTTTAGTCTGATAACACATTGCTTCGAGCGCTGCTCTTACAATATGGTTAGCGTTTGTCCCTCTTGTGATCCCAAAGATCGCGCCTCGCGCATTCTGATCCCAGTAAGGCGCTCCTAATCCTACAAGCGCAGGCACAAAATAAACGCCTGCATTATCCCTCACTGAGGTTGCCATTTTTTCAGATTCGCATCCGCAGGTTAAAAGTTTTAAACCATCTCTGAGCCAGTGTATTGAGGCACCTGCGATAAATATTGCCCCTTCCAGTACATATACAGGCTCTCCCTTAGCCCCGCACCCAAGCGTAGTGATAAGCCCATATTTTGAAACAATTCTTTTTCTGCCTGTATTTAATAAAATAAAACATCCCGTGCCGTATGTATTTTTTATCGTGCCAGGTTCAAAACATGCCTGGCCGAATAAAGCTGCCTGCTGGTCTCCTGCTATTCCGGAAATAGGAATCCCTGCCGGCAATTTCTCTATTTTTACGGTTCTTCCGAATATGCCTGATGATTTTTTCACTTCAGGCAAAATTCTTTCCGGGATCCTGAATTTTTTTATAACTTCTTTGTCCCATTTAAGCTTTTCAATATTAAAAAGCATTGTCCGGGACGCATTTGTATAGTCAGTAGCGTGTATCTTTCCGCCTGTCAATTTCCATAAAACCCACGCATCAGTTGTGCCGAATAATAATTTTCCGTTTCTCGCCTTTTTCAAAGCGCCTTTTACATTTTTTAAAATCCATTCTATCTTTGTCGCTGAAAAATACGCATCTATAGGCAGGCCTGTTCTTTTTCTGAAAAATTCTTTCCCGCCTTTAGCAGCTTTGAGTTGATCGCACCTGTCAGCTGTGCGCCTGCACTGCCACACAATGGCATTGTAAACAGGCTTGCCTGTTTCTTTATCCCATAAAACAGTTGTCTCCCGCTGATTAGTTATGCCTATGGCTTCAATTTTACTTCCTGGGATTTTTTTGAGGACTTTCTGAATGGAATTATTTACGCTCTGCCATATTTCTTCAGGATCATGCTCTACCCATCCGGGCTTTGGAAAATATTGGGGAAATTCCTCATATGCGCTTATTATTTTTCTGCCTTCGTTATCATAAATAATAGCCCTTGAACCCGTGGTGCCCTGATCTATGGACAGTATGTAATTCATTTATCGCGCCCCCCCCTATTGCTATGATTATGATGGGAGTCCGGCTCCCATCATGCCTCTTGCTACGTTTGCTATGATGGGAGCCGGACTCCCATCATGCCTATAACCCTCCATGGTGCCAGGATCACATTACCAACTGATAATAGCTTTTTAAAGAATTGACGCTCTTTACTAACATTACAGTTAAGAAATACGTCAGGACAACAACAATAATGCTTACAACGACCTTTCTTTTCAATGTAAAACGCGGATTGAACCATAAAAGAGGCAATGCAAACGGCCCTACGCACAAAAGCGCCATCACAAAAGTAGCTATGCTGAAATACCACTTGCCTTTCTTCTTATTAAGCATCTCGCCGCAATGCTTGCACTTTATAGCCTCATCCTGTATCTCTTCAGCGCAAAAAAGGCATTTTTTCATTCTTACCTCCTGTTTTTTCTAT
>JAHJGB010000121.1 GCA_018824725.1 Candidatus Omnitrophota bacterium | reverse complement strand
TCCAGCCCGATATCCATAATACCGGAGGCAAAAGTTCTTGCGGAGCCTGTAAGCGGGGTAGCGCCGCTGGAAGTGCATTTTAGTTCCGAATTGGTTAATAAATACGGAAGAATAGTTAAATATGAATGGGATTTTGACGGTAAAGGCATATATGATTTTAGTTCGCCTGAATCAGGAGAGATTGTTTTTACGTACACAGGAGAAGGAAGTTTTCCTGCGGCCCTGCGGGTAACAGATAAAATTGGAATCACAAACACTTATACAGTCATTATTAATGTAAGTAAAAATCCAAATGCGCCCGGCGTATACCTGAACGCATCTCCTTTAAAAGGCGTAGCGCCTTGTAAGGTGTTTTTTGAAGGTGATGCGTATTGCCCTCAGGGCGTATCAAAATACGAATGGGATTTTGACGGCGACGGAGTCTTTGATGCCAATTCCCTGGAATCAGGAGAAGTTGTTAAAACCTATTCTTTTCCAGGGAGATATAATGCGGAATTCAGGGTTACCAGCATGGATGGATTAACAAGTTCTGAAAATGTTTTAATTGAAATAGAAGATCCTGAAACTCTGAGCATAAAATTTTCAGTATCGCCTGTTACAGGAAACGTCCCTGTGGAGGTAAATTTTGAGGCCGCTGTAAATAGCAATAGCTTAATCCAGAAATATCAGTTAGATTTTGAAGGCGACGGGATATTTGATTATACTTCTTTAAGCTCCGGAAAAGTTAAGCATACTTATTGCGAACCAGGCGTTTATGAGCCTGTTTTATGCGTCACGGATATAAATAATGTATCTGGCCGGGTTAAGTCAGAAATTAGATTTGGAATTTCTGAACCAGGGGATATTAAAAAAGGCAAGATTATCCTAAATTCGAAGAATGGCAAAGCGCCTTTAGCAATAAGATTTTCTTTTGAAACTGAAAATGAGATAAGCGATGCGGAATATTTGTGGGATTTCCAAGGCGATGGAATAATTGACCTCATAACGTTATCGCCTCAGGCAGAATTTACATATAATCATTCCGGGGTTTATCTGGCAAGGCTTGATGTAAGGCTGGCAAAAAGCGTAATTATGTCGCGCAACGAGACAATCTATGTTGCGAGCGGGAAAGATAACGATAAAAAACCCGAAATTTCTTCTAACGATGTATGCAGAAATAAAATAGGAAGGATAGAGCTTTTAGATAAAACCTCTGTGGTATTGCCGGCGGATGTATTGGAAAAGGACGATGTCATTAATATAAAAAGACTGGAATCAAACCAGATTAACACAGAAATTAATTTTAATAAAAATAAGCCCATAGGAGAATACCGTGAATATAAATTTGAAAACCGCAAAGACCCTCTTAATAAGGAGATGATTATAGCTATACCGTATATTGATGAAAATGAAGATGGAATAGTAGATAATAAAAATATTAATGAGCTGACTCTGGATGCTTACTGGTATGATGAAAATAATGGAATTTGGAACATTCTTTCAGATGCGTTGATATTTCCCAGGGAAAACATAGTTACAGTAAAGACGAATCATTTTACTATCTTTGGCATTGCAGGCGCTGAAAATACTGAAGAACATTATAATAACAATGATAGCGAAGGAAGCAGCAGTTGTTTTATAGCTACTGCTGCGTTTGGTTCGCCTTTAGCTAAAGAGGTTATTGTATTAAAAGAATTCAGGGATGAGTATCTATTAAAATCAGAACCGGGCAAGAATTTCGTTGATTTTTATTACCATATTAGCCCGCCCGCAGCAGAATTCATCAAAAACAAACCATTAATCAGAGCCTTCTTGAGATATCATTTTAAATTCCTTGTATATCTAATCAAATCTATACTATAATACATCACTATGGGAGCCCGACTCCCATCATGAATGATGGGAGTCGGGCTCCCATCACATAGTAAAGGTTGAAAATGTATATTTTAGAAGTAATTTTAGAGGATAGCGGGAAAAGAGTAGATAATGTGACTCTGAAGCATCTGGTTGGACTAAAGCCTGAGCTCGAGATCTCCAGGACTATTGTCCAGGATATGATAGATAAAGGCGAGATTTTGCTTAATGGTAAAATTGTTAAGGTCAGCCACAAGGTAAATGCAGGAGATAAGATAGAAATAGATTCAGAAAAACTGGAGAGAGAAAGCCTTGCTGGCCATGACAAAAAAATCCCCAGGGCTGAGAAATTGCCGCTGGATATTATTTACGAAGATGAAGATATTTTAGTAGTCAATAAGCCTGCGGGAATGGTGGTGCATCCGGCTTGCGGAAATTATTCAGGGACGCTGGTAAACGCGCTTTTAAACTATGGCGGGTTTCTTACTGAATTCAATGAGCCGCGGGATACCAAAGACGAGAAGCATACATTAAGGCCGGGAATAGTCCACAGGCTTGATAAAGATACATCAGGCGTGATGCTTGTCGCAAAAACAGGCGTGGCATTGCGTAAGCTTTCGAGCCAGTTAAAACACAGGACCATTGCGAAAAAATATATCGCTATTGTAAAAGGCATTATTGATTTAGATGAAGGAATCATAGATCTTCCGGTAAATCATGATAAAAAAAACAGGATGAAAATGGTAATAGACAGAGAAGAGGGCAAAGAAGCTGTGACGCATTATAAAGTAATGTCCAGAAACAAGGAAGGAAATTTTACAGTCCTGGAAGTGACGCCAAAGACCGGGCGCACGCACCAGATCCGCATACATTTTGCGCATATAGGCCATCCGATTTTAGGAGATACACTTTACAATGGCCCGGCTGTCCAGGGTTTATCCAGGCAAGCCCTCCATGCAGAATCAATAAGTTTCATGCATCCTTCCAAAAACAAAGTTGTGGAATTTTCCGCTAAAATCCCGTCCGACATTAAAAAATTCCTCTCATAACCCCTTTCTATGGGAGCCCGACTCCCATCATGAATGATGGGAGTCGGGCTCCCATCATGGACTCCCAAAAAAACTCTTAAACAACTAGAAAATCTACTTTGTTGAAACATAAAGTTAGGGCTTACTTAGATTTACTTGGAGTATAAAGCCGTAGAATAGAGTTAACACAGGATGGGATGCTAATAGTGTTGATAATTTTTGTTGACACAACATATTGAAATGTATTATACTTATAGTGGTTCAAGAAAAAATATCCACAATATATTGACAAGGGTTTTTAAAGGCGCTATAATTGGAAATGGTTAAAGTCGCATAAAAAAGTAGTTTTTCACTCGAAAGGGTTACATATCTTGACTCTATGTCATATATATGATATACTTTTGAGTAGAGGGAAAAGTAGGAGTACCAAAAATCCCGTTGATAAGGGTAAACCATTCGAAAGAATGGGGCACAAAGCTTTAGAGCCTAAAAGTCCGGAGGGACTTATGGTTGTCAGCTGCCAAAAGGGTGATATAAAAAAGCTTAATTTTGAGCCCATTCTTCGATGGAAGAATGGGCTTTTTTTATTGTCTTGCTTGTGCCCTAAAAGGGCACAGATGTTTCAGGCGGAAAGGAGGGGAAAATGATTGAGAAATTAGTAACTTCCAAGACCAGGATAAAAATTCTCAATCTATTTCTTTCTCATATAGATGATAGATATTATTTAAGAGAGCTAGAGAGGCTATTGGGTGAATCATTGAGCCCGCTGAGAAGGCAGCTCGTAAAATTGACTGACATGGGAATCCT
>JAHJGB010000120.1 GCA_018824725.1 Candidatus Omnitrophota bacterium | reverse complement strand
CCTTTTCTCCTAACTTTAAAATCTTCTGCTCAGGGATTTTTACTATATCCCTCCATATTTCAAACGCCTCTTTGTCATCCTTGTAAACAGAAACCCATAGATCTTTTTCTTTAAGCCCCAGCTCTTTTGTAAGAAACTCCCACGCCCATAAAATAGCGTCTTTTTTAAAATAATTCCCGAAAGAAAAATTGCCCAGCATTTCAAAAAATGTATGATGGCCTGCTGTCCTGCCTACATTTTCAAGGTCGCCTGTCCTGAGGCATTTCTGGCATGTAGCCGCCCTGGCCGATCCCTTGACCCTGCCCAGAAACTCTTCTTTAAACTGGTTCATGCCGGCGCCTGTAAATAAAAGCGACGGGTCATTGGCCGGCACCAGCGAATCGCTAGGATAAATCCTGTGGCCCCTTGCTTCAAAAAACTTCAAAAATTTATCTCTTATCTCATCAACCTTCATCGCAACCCCAAAACATACTTATTTTTCCTTAATTACTACATATCCCCTGTAAGTCCCTATCAGAGCATCGCCTGAGGCTTTGCCTGCCATAGCTGAATAATCTCTCATGTTTTTAATAGGTGCTCTGTTGATTTCATAAATCACGTCTCCAGGCCTCAAGCCAGACTGTTCAGCCGGGCTCTGAGGCTCAACAGACAAAATAATAACCCCACTCTCCACCGCAATCTTAAAACGATGGGCTATCTCAGGAGTAATATCAGAAACCTCTATGCCTCTCCATGATTTAACAATTTTTTGACTGACTTGCGGTTCCGGCTTTTTTTGTTCAACACTGACAGTTTTATCTTCAGGCCGCTCTGCTATCTCCACCACAGCAGAATAAAGCTTCAAATTTCTTACAACCCCCAGACTAACCTTTTCCCCTATATTCTTTTTCAAAAGCTCCCTTAAAAGACTTTCTGTATTCTTGATTTTTTCATCGCCCAGCGAAATAATTACATCTCCGGGTTTAAGCCCTGCTTTTTCAGCAGGGCTTGCCTCCACTATCCTGGAAACAAGGACCCCGCTCTTGTCTTCCAGCCCAAAATAAGAAGCCAGATTGGCATCCATATCCTGGATAATCACGCCAAGCCATCCATATAAAACTTTTTTACCCTGTATTAGATCGTTTATTATTTTCTTCGCCGCATTTATAGGTATGGCAAATCCTATGCCCTCTGACCCGCCGCTCAGGGTAAATATAGCTACGTTAATGCCTATAACCTCTCCGTAAATATTCACAAGCGGCCCCCCGCTATTGCCGGGGTTTATCGCAGCGTCTGTCTGTATAAGGTCAGAATATTCCCTGCTCCTTTTATCTGTCCTTGGAAGGCTTCTATGAAGAGCGCTTATGACTCCCACAGTTACCGTAGGCTCTGGATTTTTTACAGCAAAAGCAAAAGGGTTGCCTATTGCTATAGCCCAGTGGCCTATCTGCAGGCCATCTGAATCACCCAGCTTTGCAAACGGCAATTCTCCTTTTGGTTCAATCTTGATAACAGCCAGGTCAGAATATACATCAGAGCCTGTAAGCCTTGCCTCAAATTCTCTGCCATCAGGTAGGGTAGCGGTAATCTTGTCAGCGCCATGAATCACATGCTCATTTGTAATTATATAGCCTTCCTTATCAATAATAAAACCTGACCCGAGGCCCATTTTTTTAAATTCCCTCTGAGGCCCTTCTACAAAAAAATCATTGAAAAAGTCATTAAAGAACTGATCTTCAAATTGCGCGAAAGGATAATATCTTGTCTGGTAACGCTCTGTATGCTCAGTGCTTATGCTGACAACTGCCTGGCCTATATCTTTTGAAACCTTTACAAATGCGTCCTGCAATGTAAGGGCTTCTTTAGGAGGCTCTGCGTAGCTTAGAAACGATATCAAAATTAAACTCATCATTAATAAACTGATTTTAAATTTATTCATACATAATATCGCCTCCGGATTCGCGCATGATGGGGCACATGATGGGAGCCCGACTCCCATCACACGAATTCGCACATCGCACATGATGGGAGTCGGGCTCCCATCATGTAGTAACGGAACTAACTCATCTCTCTTCTGCTGCTTTTTTAGCAATTGTTTCTTTTATCTTCTTTTCAATCTCGCCGGACATCTTTGCATTGCTTTTCAAAAACTCTCTGGCAGATTCCATCCCAACGCCTAATTTCTCGCTTCCAAAGCTTATAGTAGAGCCTGACTTTGTCAAAACTCCGGAATCTATGCCAAGTTCCAATATGCTGCTTTCCCTTGAAATGCCTTCCCCGTGTATTATTTCAAACTCAGCATTTCTGAACGGCGGGGCAACCTTATTCTTTACAACCTTTGCTCTGACTCTATTGCCTATAACCTTATCGCCTGCCTTTATTGCTCCTATATTCCTCATGTCGATCCTAACCGAAGAATAGAATTTTAGCGCCCTTCCGCCCGTGGTTACCTCGGGATTTCCGAACATAACACCTATTTTCTCTCTTATCTGATTGATAAAAATAACGCAGGTATGGGTCTTGGCTATTATAGCTGTGAGCTTTCTCAATGCCTGGGACATAAGCCTTGCCTGAAGCCCTATATGCCTGTCTCCCATTGCGCCTTCTATTTCCGCCTGCGGCACCAATGCCGCAACAGAGTCTATTGCAATAAGGTCAACTGCGTTGCTCCTCACGAGCATCTCAGCTATATCCAGCGCCTGTTCTCCTGTATCAGGCTGGGATATCAAAAGATCGTCCAGGTTTACCTTTAATTTTCTGGCATAGGTAGGGTCTAATGCATGCTCAGCATCTATAAAAGCAGCCACCCCGCCTTTCTTCTGAACCTGCGAAATAATGCTTAAGGTAAGCGTTGTTTTCCCGCCCGCCTCAGGCCCGAATATCTCAATAACTCTTCCGTAAGGCACCCCGCCTACGCCCAGTGCCAGGTCCAAGGACAGCGCGCCTGTTGAAATAACATCCACATCAAACTTGGTGCCCTGGCCCAAGCGCATAATAGACCCCTTGCCAAACTGCTTTTCTATCTGCGAAACAGCTGATTCAATAGCCTTTTGCTTATCATCAGACTTTGCCGCCACTACCTTTTTTTCTTCCCTCTTTTCTTCTTTCTTAACCATTTTATCCTCCTTGGTTTAAGGATTAATTATACCTTCGCCATGCCCTAAAGTAAAGCAGAAATTATCCCCACCTCCTTTCCTATAAATTCACCATGTCGGTTTTCTAGTTGTTTGGACTTTATACATAATAGACACAGCTCGCGCTGATTTTCTTTCAAAAAAAAATTGCTTATGTCATCAATATTACATATAATAAGGCTTATGGGGATTAGCGCTCAAGTAATCTGCATAGGCAATGAAATAATGCTGGGTCATATTGCAAACACAAATGCCCAGTTTGTTTCCAATAAACTCTCCGGTATAGGCATAAAAACCTCGAAACACCTGGACATACCTGATGATCCTAGTGTGATTATCTCATCTATAAGAAAATCCCTAGCTGAATCAGAAATAGTGATATTGAGCGGAGGGCTTGGACCTACTGTTGACGACCTGACGCTCGAATGCATTGCAAAAGCTTTAAATAAAAAATTGATTTTCAATAAAAAAATAGCCGGCCGAATAAAGGCTCATTTTAAGAGGCGCAAAATAAAAATGCCTGCGAATAACATGCGCCAGGCACTAGTGCCGGAAGGCGGAATCCCTATAGTCAATAACATCGGCACAGCCCCGGCTTTAATCATCTCTTTACAACAGGAAAGTAGAGGAGGTTTAAACCTCCT
>JAHJGB010000119.1 GCA_018824725.1 Candidatus Omnitrophota bacterium | reverse complement strand
CCTGCCTTTGATGTGGAATAGATATTTTCAAGATGCGTTACGGTAGACACTGCCTCTTCTATGGGCTTGGTTACCATGCTTTCTACTTCCTGCGGAGGCATTCCTCCTCTTACTTCTATTATTATGCTTATATCCCCGTAGACAATATTGGGTTTTAACTCAACAGGAAGCCTGAGTAGAGAAACTACCCCGACTATAACAATACCCATGAAAAGCATTGTTATGCTTACTGGCTTATTGACTGAATAACTCGAAAGGGACATATATTATATTTATACAGCTTTGTTAATCGCGGAAATACGCAGAAGCAGTTACTTGCTTTGCTCGCAACTGACGCGGAATTACGCTGAAGCTAAAAGCTGACTTCCGCGTTTTTCCGCGTCTGCTCCGAGTGAAACGAGGAGCAGCTTCCGCGTAGTTCTGCGGTTACTATTTCAATTCGTACCACCTGCCCGGGCCGAGCGGGCCTTCTGCTTTTAGAAAACCTTTATCCATGAGGCCTCTTAGATCCCTGGCTGCAGTAGGTATGGATATTTTAAATAAATCAGAGTATTCTTTTCTTGTGATCTTTCCGGATTTTTTGATGTGTTCCAGCAATTGAATCTGCCTTTTGGTAAGCTGCGGGCCTTTTGGCTCGTCTTGTTTTTCAGGCTGAGGCTGGATTTCAAACACCTGAGGCTTTTCCAGGGCTTTCAGAGGCATTGCGACTATCTCTCTTGCGGGTTTTGACTCCTCTACTGGTTTTGCTTCCTCAGGCTGCGCAATAGAAACAGGCTCTATTTTAATTGGTTCAGAGCTAGGCACAGCTACTGCGATAGGGGCAGCCTGCGGCTTCTTTCTATCTAACCACCCTGCAGTTATAGTATAAAGAACTGGTATGACAAAAAGCGTAAGAAAAGTACAGATAGTAAGCCCTCCCATTACAGTTATTGCCATAGGGGCCTGAAGCTCAGACCCTTCTCCTAGTCCAAGCGCTAACGGAAAAAGCCCTAAAACTGTGGTAAACGAAGTCATCATTATCGGCCTTAGCCTGTTTGCCCCTGCCTGACTCACTGCTGTCACAAGATCCTTACCTTCGCTTCTTATAACATTTATTTTATCTATCAAAACAATTCCATTGCCTACGACTATCCCTCCCAGTATAATCACGCCCAATATGACTACAACGCTGATAGGCGTATGCGTCAAAAATAATATCCACGTAACGCCTATTAAAGATAAGGGCAGTGTAAACATAATAATAAAAGGCTGCCAGAAAGATTCAAATTCGCTAGCCATAATCATATATACCAGAAGCACTGACAGAATCAACGCAAACATCAGGCTTAGAAAAGATTCTTTCATTTCCTGATTTTCTCCTGCGAGCTGGATCGTGAAATCCTTCTCAACCTGCCTTGCCGCCTGTTTTTTAATATCGGCATGCCGCGCCATTACAGAATCTATGGCGCTATTAACATCCTGTATTACCTTATCAAGAGGCCTGCCTGCAACATTCGCAGTCATTAATATTACCCTTTGCTGATCAAGTCTTTTTATCTCGCTTGGGCCGACTCCATGTGAAATATAAGCTACCTCTGAAAGCGGGACATCTATCCCCAGCGGCGAGTGCACTAAAATGTTTCTTATACTTGAAAGTTTTTTTCTGTCTTCAGGCCTGAGCCTTACTTTTATATCTATCTCTCTTCCTTCTTCTTTAAATTTTGTAGCAGTAACGCCTTTGACAGCCACGTGAGCTGCCTGAGATATAGAGCCCACCGAAAGATTATACAAAGCAGCTTTATCTTTGATAATATTTACTTTTGTTTCAGGCGCAGGAGGCGCAAGGCTGGTCCTTATGCCGTAGGCGCCGGGTATCTTAGACAGCCCGGCATGAAGTTCTTCGTAAAGTTTTTTTGTAAAATTAAGGTCCTGCCCTTTTATTTCTATGACTATAGGTGCGCTGCCCATCAATGCGCTCTTAAAAATACTTTCCTGCAAAATATACTCCACTTCTGCGCCTTCCAGATTTTCTTTATCCAGTTCTTTTTTCAGATTCTGTATTATTTGAGAAGTATTGAGTTTCCCTTTCTCCCTGCCTTTTTTAAGATTGACAATGATGCTGGCCTGATGTGCGCCAAGAGTCTCAATCATATCTCCGGTGCCTTTTTCTTTGCTGGAGCCTATGATGACCGCCTCGCTATGCACATCTTTATTGCTTAAAAGCTTCTTTTCTATTTTTCTGATAACAGAATCTGTGATCTCAAGCCTGGCGCCTGTCATGAGGTTTACCTTCATGACAAATTCACGCTGGTCTATCTTGGGCATAAACTCTTTATTAAGGAACTTGAATACGATCATGCTGAATAAAAATAGGACAAGCGCCCCTAATATGACCAGTTTTTTATTTTTAAGAGCTACTGGCAAAGATTTTCTATATACATCCCCCATCCACTTAACCAGCTTGAACTCCGAGCCTATGCCCAGGGGCGCTTTCTGGGCAAGGCCGGATTTTTTCTTTCTCCCGATAGTTACAAACAAAGGAATCAATGCCAGGGATACATATAAAGAAGCCATAAGAGAATATGTCACAGTAATAGCAACCTCTTTGAATAGCTGGCCTGCAATGCCTGTAACAAATATCATGGGTAAAAATACAACCACTGTGGTCATGACCGAGCCCCATATAGGGCTTTCCACCTCATTTGCGCCGACCCTTGCAGCCTCTTTTAATTCTTTGCCGCTCTGAATATGGTTTGATATATTCTCGATAACTACAATCCCTGCGTCCACAAGCATGCCTATGCCCAATGCAAGCCCTCCCAGGGAAAGCATGTTCAGGGAAATCCCGCTGAAATACATAAGCGTAAATGTAATCATTATAGAGATGGGGATAGACAAGGAAACTATCAGCGCCGGCTTCAATTTTTTTAAAAACAGCCATAACACAAAAAATGCCAATAACCCGCCCTGCCACGCAGCATCCCCTACATCCCTTATTGATTTTCTGATAAAAATAGACTGGTCGTAAACTATGTTTACTTCTATGCCGCCAGGCAAATCCTTTTTTATATCGCCGAGCCTCTTCTTTATCCTGTCAGCCACCTGCAGCGTATTAGAGCCTGCCTGTTTTAAAATGCCTACTGAAATATTTTCTTTTCCGTTAAACCTGGAAATACTGGTACGTTCCTGAAATGTGTCTTTTACCTCTGAAATATCTTTCAGGTACACAAGCCTTTTATTTTCTTCTTTTTTCTTTTGAGCCTCCGAATCCCCTGGGCTGGTTTTCTGATTTTCAGGTTCATCAGAGCCTACGACCGTATCCTTTATCTGAGAGACTATTTCAAATTCGCCTATGGTGCGTATCAGATACTCATAGAAATGCTCTTCTATGGTGCCTGCCGGATAATTTAGGTTCGAAGACTTGAGCGCATCCACTACTTTATTTATAGCCACACCCGAAGCCCTCAACCTCGCCTGGTCGATTGACACGACTATTTCCCTATTCAGCCCGCCGGTTATGTTGCACGACGCAACGCCCGGTACTTTTTCAAGTTCATCTTTTATAAATTTTCTGGTAAGTTTTAAAAGTTCTGAAGGCGCTTTTTCTCCGGTAACGCTGAGCGTCATTACCGGGAGCTCAAACGGATTGAATTTCATTACAATAGGATCTGCTGACCCAAGAGGCAATCTTTCCTTTATGAGATCTATTTTTTCCCTTACCCCCAGAGAAGCAAAGTCCATATTGGTTCCCCAGTTAAGCTCTGTTGTCACCAGAGAAATGCCTTCTTTTGAAGTAGAACTGATTCTCTTGAGATTGCCTACGGTGCCTACAGCTTCTTCTATAATCTTGGTTATCAGGGTCTCTACTTCTTCAGGCGCAGCATTTTCATATGTGGTGACAATGGTAAGCTGGGGATAGGAAATAGCCGGGAATAATTCCTGGGGAAGCCTGCCAAGGGAGATTAATCCCATGAGCACGATCCCAAGAAAAATCATTGTTACGGTTACAGGTTTATTTATGGATAGGTCGGGAAGTTTCATGAGAAACTCAAAAGTAAAAACGCAAAAGGTAAAACTACAACTAAAAATTTAAAATTTTAATTTTCTTTGTCTGCTTACCATTTTTTACTTTTAAGTTTTAGTTTTGCCTTTTTACTTTTGCCTTTTGACTTAATTTTTATCTATCATTTATTAGTCGCATTTTCCTGTACTTCAATTACCTGCACCGGCATCTCTTCTTTTAATTCCTGCGGCGTCTCTGTCACTACTAACTCGCCCTCATAGAGGCCTTCGCCTATGACAGAATAATCAGTGGTAACATACTCTACTTTGACAGGCTTGACCCTTGCTTTATTCTGAGCGTCAACCACAGTTACATTATAGCCTTCGTCTTTTTTACTCAGGCTGAGGCTTGGTATCACCAGGGCGTCTTTAAATTCAGCGACTGTTATCATGGCCCTTGCAAACATCCCGGGCAAAAGCTGCACATCCGGATTCTGAAGCCTCACCTTGGCAGTAAGCGTCCTGGATTTCCCTTCTATGACAGGATAGATATAATCTACCTTGCCTTTAAACGTTGCGCCTGAATGCGCATCCACTGTCACTATAACATCCTGGTCAAGCGTAACTTTATCCACTTCCTTTTCTACTATGCCTAGCTCTACAAATATCTCGCTTATATCATAAAGAGTCGCTATCTTATTATTCGGCGTAACAAATTCCCCTTCCTCTGCCTCTCTGGTGCCCATAACGCCTTCGCGCGAGGCAATCAGGTCTGTCTTTTTAAGCTCTGATTCAGCTGACTTCACCTCCACCTCTGCTGATTTTGCCTGCTCGCTAGCGCTTTTTGCCTCAAGCTCCACCTCTTCCAGCTTTACTTTTATAATCGCTCCGATATCATAAAGATTTTTATGGATCTCATATTTCTTTTTTGCAGCCAAGGCCTGGGTTTTGGCAGATTCAGCTTTAGCCTTTGCGTAATCAACCTTCAGCTGGCCGTCTTTTTTATCAAGAGACGCTATTGCGTCCCCTTTATTTATCATATCGCCTTCCCTGAAATTAATAGACACTATAACTCCGTTAATCTCAAATTTAAGCGGTATCTCTAATGCGCCCTTTATTGTCCCCATCACAGGCAGGTCGTCTTTAAAATCCATAGGCGCAACCTTATAACACCTCACAGGAACCGCCTCTGCTTCTTTTTGCTGTTCTTCTGTCCCCTGGCCCATATCTTTAACAGCTCCTTTTGAGGCCATTTTGCTTATAGCCTGTTTAAAAAAAGCCGTGTCTTTTACCCCTTCTTTTTTTGTCAATGCCTTCAGCCACATCAACCCGAAAACCACCACCCACAAAGCTATGAAGCCTATAATCAAAAACTTTAATTTATTTTTCATAATCCCCTCTTTTTATACATTCGCTGCCACAAAACCACACCATTCAGGATGCGGATAGGCAATGGCCGCTCAGTATTCCGCCCAAGGAACCCCGGGCTTTAGCCCGGGTGAGCTTCATTTTCTGTTGGCTAACTTAAAATTCTCGTCATCCAGAAATAGCGCATATCCGGTGGCTTTATTTAATTTCGCCAGAGATTGATACAGGGCCCCAAGCGCTTCTATGTAATAAGCCTTCTCATCCGTGAAGCTCATGTAAGCCTGCGCCAATTCCGAAAGCGACGCCTCATTTAATTCTGCGCGGGCCTTGGTAATTTTAAGCTCCTCTTCCCTGTATTTAATCTTGTTAAGATTTGTCATTATTTGGATCAAACCTTTTTTATAATTCAGATAAGCTTCCTTCACCTCTTTTAAAATACCGTCTTTTACCTGTTCCAGCTCTTCCTGGGCTTTTTTATAGCCTATCTCAGCTGATTTTTGTTCGGAAAAATGCTGAAGCCCGTCCAATAAACCAAACTCCACGGATTTACTCATAGATTCTGTCCTTGTGGACTGGCCGTGTTTCTGGCTTGTCTTGTCCTTTGTAACAGCAGTGGAAAGAGTGTTGCCGCCCAATGGTTTTGTAACCTTAAGCCCCAGGTACCAATCGTTGTCCATGTTTAAAGATTCGCTCTCGTAAGCGCCCCCGGATTTACCGTATGTGCCGGTCAGGTCCACTTTGAGCTGATTCTTGCTTTCTGCGATCTTCCGCTCATAGTCATTGAACTCCAGCATGTATTGTTTTGCTTTCAGGTCAGGCCTGGATTTAAAAGCTAAATCTATGCATTCATCCAGGCTCACATCCACCATAATAGGCTCCAGGTCTTTTCCCGGTTCCTTGTCTATTATCTCTATTGCCTTTTCCCCATCTTTAATATTCACTGCCTGCGCCAATGCAAGTTTAGCCATAGCTAATTCATTTTCGCTGGATATGACCTGATAATTTATTTGCTGCATCTGCGATTCCAGTTGTAAAAATTCCGCCCTGGTAATGAGCCCGAGCTCCAGTCTCTTTTTAGCGCCGGTAAAAATGCTGTTAGTCTCTTCTAAAAGATCGTTGTGTATTTTTAAATCCATCTTGCCTGCCATATACGCATAAAATGCCGATTCAACCTCGCCTCTTAAATCTTGTAACGCCTTATCATAATTGGCTGTGGACGCCTTCAGATTGCTCATAGCCTGGTCAACGGCATATTTCAATCTCCAGCCGTAATACAGCGGATACTCAAACTTTAGCTTATATTCTTTATCTGTAAAATCCTGGGTAGTGCCTGCGGTTTTACCTGTTGTCTCCATGTAATTCACAGTAGCTGCGGGATAAAGCGCGCGCCTTGCTTCTCTTATTTTTAGTTTAGATAATTCTATTTCCTCCTGAGCTATTTTACTAGCCATATGATTTTCCAATGCTATATCAACTGCGTCGTTGATGCCTAAATTTGTTACTTCCGGCTTCATCTCTTCTTCACTCTTTACCCTCCACCCTCCACCCTTCACCTTGCCCTCTACGTCCCCCACATCAAATATTATCGGCACATCAATCCATAAATCCTTGTTCCCCAAAGCTTCAGGAAAAGGCTGGTATCTTTTATACAGCCATATTGTCTTTAAGCATAAATTATCCAATTCCCTGTTGCCTGATGACTCTGAGACATAAACGTCCTTAAGCTCTCCCCACGGGGATAGAAAAAGCCTCAATTTCACTTCGCCATTTGAGCTATCTATAATAGATGGGTCTGGTTTTTGGATAGAACTATATATATCTTTGGATAAATCTGTTATATATTGTACTATATCTTCTTGGGATTGGCTGTATATAGATGATACGGTAGGCAATATTGCTGTAACTACAATAAATACAAAGAAATAAAAAAATATGACACGCTTTATACGCATCCCTTCTCCTGTTCCGAGAAGTATATCATATTATTATTATTTTGTCAATTGATACGGTTATGATATGGTACTCTTACTGATGGGAGTCCGACTCCCATCAGCCCAATCAGCCCATGATGGGAGTCGGACTCCCATCAGTGCTTCCATAGTCACGTGTAGTCTTAGGCTTGGATAAAAACATCCCTTATTACAACGCTTGCAGCACCTAATGCCACGGAATCTTCGCCAAGCCTCGCTGGTATTATCTTAACAACGTTCGCGGGCTCTTCAAAAACCCATTTTCTTACTGTCCTTCTCAGCGGTTCTAACAGCAGGCTTCCTGCTTTCTCGATTCCTCCGCCTATGACAACTATTTCCGGGTTAAATAAGTTCACGAGATACGCTATTCTTATGCCAGTAGGACTGATGAATGACTTATATGCTCAGGAATGGAGGCTCTATTGAAGCCTATATTACACTTCTCTTCGTCTTTCTTCTATCCGCCTTTCTTCTTCTTGTCTTTTTTCGCTTCGTCTTTCTTCTCTTCGTCTTTCGACCTGCTTACGAATGTCACATGCCTTAGCTTCTGAAATGTCAAAGGTCATAATAATGAAAATGGCGGCTAAAGATGTCGCGATCGGAATGCCGATATCACAAAGCCGCATATACAATAAAGCTTTGGCTGTTTGGTTGGCGCCTAATGCAATATTGAAGCCGGTCGCATTGAGGAGGATTCCGGAGAGAAGCGATGAAACTGCCAGTCCTAGTTTTACCATCCACCAGTAAACAGCCCCAAACATTCCTTCTCTGCGCGTGTCGGTTTTAAGTTCGTCAAGGTCGCAGACATCAGCTACCATAGAGCCTACCAATGTAAAGAGCGATCCCAGGCCAAACGCTATGAACGGAGCAGCTATCAACAATAAGTATGGATGATTGGGGTTATACCCTATCCATTTCAGAGCGTAACCGATGATAGAAATGGAAATAGTGATTAAAAAGGTACTTCGCTTTCCGATCTTTGTGGAAAGCCATGTGGCGAAAAAGATAACACAGAAAGTACACACGGAACTAATCGATCCAAACCAACCGAGCAATGTCCCGCCTTTTGAATAATCTCCTGCATAAACATAGAAGAAAATAACATAGGCTGAAAAGGCGGAAGCGAGCATGAATCCGTTGAAGATCAAAAATGTTGCCGCGCAAAGCTTGACAAATGGACGGCATTTGAAAGTAACCGCAAAGCCTTTAAAGAAATCTTTCGTAACATTCCAGGCCCCTTTTTCTATTTGAGGCTTCGGTAAGTTACCGAAACGCTCTTTATTGAAAATAGCTGGAAGTACACCGCCAACCACCATAAAGGCACCAAGGAATATTGAAAGGATTCGCGCTCCATGAACAATATCTGTAAACATGCTTTTATTGTCCATGATTTTGAAGAACCAGGGAGCAATTACCCATGCAAATTGACCCATAAAATTACTGGCTCCCTGCAATCGCGTCCGCTCATGATAATCGGGTGTCATTTCATACCCTAGCGCGATCCATGGGATTGAAAAACAGGTAAATCCAAGAAAATATAGAGACTGAAACCCTGCGAAATACCAGAAATAGAAACTTTCGCTGTGCCCCTTATATAGTTGGAACATCAACGCGTAGAAAAGCCCCCCGGCAATCGCTCCAAATAATATAACCGGCCTGCGGCGCCCCCATCTGGTTCGGATATTGTCTGAAATGTAACCGGTAAGAGGATCTGATATGGCGTCGACAAGGCGGGGAAGAGCTCCCACCAGGCCTACTAAAGCTGGATTCATGCCTAATCCAATGTTCAAAACAATGACCATCGCTCCAAGAGCGGCAGCCTGAAGGCTATTAACAAGTCCTCCTATGCTGTATATGGCTTTTTGAAAAATAGGAACGCGGTCTCCTGGAGCTGTTATATGGTGGGCCGGCTTATTCGTTGCTTGTTGCATTAACTGCCTCCTTACTAATTCTAAAGTAAATAATATTTTTTACTTATGAATGACAATAATTTAGTATTGTAACAGAAAAATCCGGTGCGCATAATATTATTAATCAAATCCTAATTGACTCACATTAAATGTTACCCAAGCTTATCCCTTATATGAATGACTTATATGCTCAGGAGTAGAGGCTCTATCAGAGCGTAAACTTTGAGTTAGGCTTGGATGAAAACATCCCTTATTACAACGCTTGCAGCGCCTAATGCCACAGAATCTTCGCCAAGCCTTGCTGGTATTATCTTAACAACGTTCGCGGGTTCTTCAAACGCCCATTTTCGTACTGTCCTTCTCAGCGGTTCTAACAGCAGGCTTCCTGCTTTCTCGATTCCTCCGCCTATGACAACTATTTCCGGGTTAAATAAGTTCACGAGATACGCTATTCTTATCCCGAGATTCACTGCGCCGTCTTCCAGGAGCTCTATGGCAAGCGTATCCCCTAACTTCGCAGCCTCTATAATGTGGTCCACCGTAAGATTATCTAACTTATTATCGCATAATTCAAGTATCCTTGTTTTCACATCGTCTTCTTTTACCAATTTTTTAACCTGGCTTACGAGCCCCAGGTCAAGGCCTGTGGGAAGAAGAAAAGAAAGATTTTTTGAAGCCTGCAAATATTCCCCGTTGCGCGGATAATTAATCCTTATCTCTCCTGCGCTGCCTGATGCCCCGCAATACATTGCGCCTTTTATAATAATCCCGCTGCCCACATCAGAATACATATAAATCGCGTCCTGTACATCTATGGGCAAAGCGTGCATTTTTTCTCCGAACGCCGCAAACGTCGCGTCATTGCCTATAAAAGACTGGAAACCGAATCTCTGCTCGATCATCCCTTTTATGGACAGGTAGCTTGTCCTTATCCCGTTCTTGGTAGAATCTCTCACTGTGCCCAGATGCTCGTCTATGACACCGCCTATGCCTATGCCCACGCCTTTTATTTTATTTTTGTCCACGCCTTTTTTCTTGGACAATTCATCTATCAGGTCAAGGGAATTTTCTATAATCTTATCCATCGTATCTTTTGTTCTGGCTTTTTTAACCTTGGTTATAATCTTGCCTGCCAGATTTGTAACCAGGCCTATCATTGTTGCGCCGGATGCATCCATGTGGCCCAGGTCAATCCCTATAGCATGCACATTGTCGTCATTCAATTTAACAATAGTAGGTTTTCTGCCTCCGGTGGACGCCTCCATGCCTCCCTCTGAAACCAGGCCTTTATCAATATAGCTGTTTATATAATTAGAAACAGTCACTATATTGAGATCTGTAACCTTGGAGATGTCAGCCCTTGTAATCGGCCCGTTTCTGCGAATGAGCTCGAGTATTGAAAAATTCTTTCTCTCGTGGTCTGAAAATATATAACTATCATACATCCTGCCTTTCCTGATAGGCATAACTACCTCCCAAATTTTGCGAAGCAAAATTTGATCCTGAGTCTCGCCACCAAAGGTGGCGAACAAGGGACATATTGCTTCAACTTAGTTTTAAAATTCCCCATTATAATAAATACGTATTATATGCTGTGTATCCAGCGTCGGATAAAAATCCCCGAACGGGCTTGCTGTATAGCTCCAGACAGGAGAGGCCACTGACCCTTCTCCGAACTGAATCACCAAAAATCCGTATTCGGTAACGCTGTAATCAAACTCCATAAATACATTATGATGGTTCTGGTACTTTAAATCACCGCTGGTATTCAATCTATAAAGATTATACGCCTTTGAAAATGTATATTTCAAAAACCCAGTGAGTTTAGGGGTAAATTCATATTTTAAACCAGCCCCGAAATGATTCATATTATCATCTATGCTTTGGCTGAATTTAAAATCGTTCTTTGTAAAATCCAGCTCTATGCCCAGGCCCGGAGCCGGTTTTATTGAAATGCCCGCCCTGTATATATTGAACCTTTCATATGGAGGCAGATCAAAGTATCCCTGGCTATATAAATAAGGGAGCCTCTCTGTATAAACCTTTCCGTCTCTAGTTACAGTTGTAAACGAGGTCTCCTTTAAAAGCCCCATCGGATAACTTCCCGTTGAGAACGTGGAATCATTTGTATTTTCATATATCCCGAAAACGCTTATCCATTCTTCAGGTTCATAATTCAGGCCGAAAGAATATGTTGACAAAGACGGGTTTTCGCCATCCTGGATGCTGGAATTTGTTAAAAACTCGCCTGTATCCGGGTCATACTGTATGGGATCTATGCCTTCTTTTGTCTTTGGAAGATCGTGGTATATAAATAAAAACTTTGATGTCCAGTCCTGGGTAATTTTAAAATTATTTTCTTCTCTGAAAACCCCTTCGATATACTTATTATCAGTATCCCTTACCCATCTATAATCTATCAGATTGTCTGTTCTCCCATCCATGGCTTCTTTTGTATTAAGCCTGAAATTAACAGCTTTTCTGCCTGAATCTACGCCGTCCCCTATCCTGAAAGGGTCTATGTCATCATATGTCAACGGGTTAGAGCCCCAGCTTGTGTATTCAAGAGGCTTTTTAAAATGTATGTGCCTGCCCCAGAATTGATCCCTTCTTGTTTCCGTATAATTTGTAAGCCCTGCTTCAAAGGCTTTATCCATATGAGTATAGGCAATACTGGCATCGCCGATGCCTGTCTGTTGTTTAAGCCCTATGTGGCCCATTCCTCCATTTTTTTCTGTCTTGTAAGAACTTTTTATATCATCCGAGCTTTTACTCATAGCTGCTTCTCCGGTTATATTGGTGCCTGGAGCCAAATCATAACTGAGATCCAGGCCGGATACAGTATTAATAGAATCGGTTTTTTCATCTTTATAACCAATCCTGAATGTGTCAGTAGTGCCTAACATCAGCTTATCTGTTATCTGGCTCTTCAGTCTTACTGCGCCGGGCAAAGCAGTTATTTCGCCGTAATCCTGCCACAACCCTTTAGGGCTAGCTACGGTAAAAGCTAAATTTGTCCTGTCAGTAACGTCTCCTTTAAATGAAAAACCTCTTAAAGCTGTTAATCTTTTTACCTCGCTGTCTCTTGTAAAAAATGCCAGGTCCTTGGACCATTGCCCGCTCCAAAATTGATCCGGAACCCAAGCCGTATTTTCATTGCCCGGCAGCCAGTCATCCAGCCATGGGCTTGGTTCCCAGTATATATGGCGGTTTGAAAGCCCCATAGGATCATCGGAAGATAACGCCTGATCTTCCAAAGCAAGCGGAAATACCTTAAAATTACAATCATCATTTTTATAGTCAAACCACAGCTCCCTTACAGGCTGAAATGTAAAATCTACTTCCTGTTCAGGTATGCTAAACGTGCTGAATTTAGTACTAGCAGTTTCACTCCGGATTTGGAAAGCCGGTATCTTGCCATCCGTCACTTTATATTCTCCGGCATTAACTAAACGGCCATAATCAAGCGTATAATACTTTTCGTTAATAGTGCTTCTCGTATTGGACCAGTATTTAAGCTGTAGTTCTACTCTATCAACTGGACCAGCACCTGTAACGGTAAACTTCTCTGTTTTACCCGTAAAGCTCCAGGGATCTACTGTAATATCCGAATGAAGATTAAAGCCGTTATTTTCCGGATTTGTATCGAACACTACTTTGAATCTGTCATACACCCTTGTATCGAATGTATTAGTCCTGGGAAAATTATGGTCTACCATTCTAAAATTTCTCTCATTATAGTCCCCATTAGCCTTTTTCCAGATAAAATCATCTCCTGTCACGCCTACTGACATCTTATATTCGCCTCTTATCTTGCCTTTATTTTTAGGACTGCTTTCAACAGCCTCTTCTTCAGAATAATATTCCGGATTATCAGAATCCTCATAGGGCTCTATTTGCGGCCCAGGGTCATTTCCATACTGCTTATATTCTTCAATCTCTGTATACTTTTTCTTATTGTCAAAATCCATTTCCCTTTTTAATTCATCTGCCTGCTGGTAAATATCTAAATTGCCTTTCCCGCGCATGCTGATCTCTGCGTTCACCAGATCCAGGTATCCCTGAGCTTCGTCATTTCTTGGGTCAAGCCTCACCGCCTGTTCCAGCGTCTCCTGCGCTTCATATAATTTGCCTTTATGATAATAATCTATACCCCTGCTGTACAGGCCGAAACTCTCTGCAATATCCTGCTCCTGGGCATAGCAAGGAAAGTAGCTATTCAAATAACTTAAAAGTAAAAACGAAAAACTCAAAACCACAATTAAAAATTTAAAAGTTTTAAATTTTGACTTATGGTTTTTACTTTTTACTTTTGACTTTTGACTTTGAATAATTAAATTTACCATTTTATCACTTCCACATCTCCTTCAGTGTAAAGTATGCCTGAGTGGGTATGCGTTCGTCAAGCCCGGTGCCGCGTTTCTTTAAAGAGCACACACCCCACCATTCCTCGTTTATATTCATATTCTGAGCAGCCTTTATATCGAAATAATATGCGCCGTTTGACCAGCTTGCCGCAGTATCATGGATACTCCACCTCGCAGCGTCATTTTCTTCAAGCTTCCACCATTCATCTGTCCATTCGAATACAAAACAACCTATTGAATTTCCTACTCCAGTCTCGTTAAAAATATTTTTTTTCACCTCTTTTACTTCTGCCTCTATAAATTCAGCCTGGATAAACTGCTCTTCTTTTTCCAAAAATGCGTCGTATCTGTCGCATCCAAACTCGGTTATAAGAATCGGTTTATTGATCTTTTTCTGAGCTTCCCTGAAAAAACTGCCGAATGACTTGCCTCTATATATCGAGCACCCCAGTATATCTATATCAGACGTAACATCAACTGCAGCGTCTATGTCTGTAAGCTCTGCATTGGCTAAAACCACGGGGTGATTTTTGTCTATCTTATGTATTTCCATGGCGATCTCGTTTACGAAAGAATAATAAAATTTTGCCCTCGCCTGCCTTTTCAAAAACGGGTCATCTAATCTTTCTATCTCATCTGTAGTCCACAGATTCGTGCTCTGCGGACCGTATGAGAACGATACATTATTCTCGTTGCCTAGTATCCATACCAGGATTCCTTTTTCATCTTTATAAGTCCTCACCATATCCAGGACATCTTTCTTGACCCGTTCCCTGAAAACAGGGTCTGCATAATTAGGGTCATCCCAGAATCCAAGCCAATGCCCCATTGCCACCCTTATTCCAAATATATTATACAAATCATTCATTGTATCTTTTGTGGCTTTTACATACTTGCCCGGCTGATAAACCCTTATAGTATTCACGCCAGCCTCTTTCATCAGCTCCCCGTCCACCATATGAGGCCTCCTGGCATCGCTCCAGAAATCATATAAATGATTTTCTCCTATAGGCACAGGGTTATAGACCATTCCTTTAATAATATAAGGGCGCTTCTTGACTACTAGCTGAAAACGTTTTCCCTCGATAGTTTTTATATAAACCCTGTCTGCGCCTGCTATGCGGGAAAACGCAAATAATAAAGAAGAGATTATTAATATAAGCGCAATTACTCCGGAAATTACAACTATAACTATTTTTTTCATATCAATAATAAACCCCGCAGATTGCATTTTTCAGCAACCTGCGAGGCAATTTGTTATGTTATTCGTATTTTATGTCATCTAAATAAAATGTAGCCCCGTCCGGATTCACATCCAGATTAGTGCCCCAGCAAAATCCTCCGCTTATGTAGCTGAGGTCCTTGCCGTTCAGGTCTATTTCATACTTCTGCCAGTCTGCAGTCAATAGCACGGGTCCTATGCCTGCTATATCTGAATCAGGATAAAGGCCTGTTATACCGCCTATCTTGAACTCCTCTACCCTCTCCCCGCCCTTTGCGCCTCTTGCCCAGAATGTGAGTTTTGTGGCGCCTGTCAGGTCAAACCCGCCTTTTTTATCGCCCCAATTATTTGCAGGGCTCTGCCAATACATGCCTGCCCATCTTGCGCCCTGGCTCACGGCGTTTGAATAAGTCAGCTTGATGCAGGTGGTGCCGCTGTGCGGGTTGTCAAAACATGCGACATCTATCTTAACGTCGGAGTAATCCCCCATGTAGCCTGAAGCTATGTAATGGTTATCAGGGGATCTTGCGTCTGCATACACATTAAACCCCTTAAAGCCTGTTACTTTTCCAGCGTCAGAAGAAACTGTATTATAAGTATCTTCTTCATCATAAGAATAGTTTGCCTTTGCTACCTGCTTTGCATCTTCCGGTATATTGGACTTTGCCTGCGGTTGGCTTGACCCGCCACAGCTTGCTATGCTGAATACTATCAGCCCTGCCACCGCCAGCAATGTCAAACTAATGCTTTTCTTCATGTCTTGCCCTCCCTTTCGTTTAATTTAAAAGTAAAAACGAAAAAGTCAAAACCACAATTAAAAATTTAAAACTCTAATATTTTTGTTTTAGTTTTTTATTTTTAACTTTTGAATTTCGGTTTTACCTTTTTACTTTTGACTTTTTACTTTAAAAACCTGTTTTTAAATATTTGAATCCACCCCCTTTCATCTGTTCCACATTTCCTTATAAGTAAAATAAGCTTTTCTGAGCTGCCTTAAAAACGGGCTGGATTTGCCGTCTCCCTGTCCTGAAACCCCGAGCCACTCCTCGTAATTCCATCCGTCAGGAAAAGGGCCTGACCAGTTTCGTTTTGTATCATGCATATTAGGCTCGTAAGCCTTCCACCATTCGTCAACCCATTCAAAAAGCATCCCACCTATAGAGTTTCCTGCGCCAGGACTACCAGCTGAATTATGCGCAATATCCTGCCACGCATTTTTAAGGTATTCTGCCTGAGCCTCTTGAGCGACCTCTCCGGATTTTCCTTCCATGTATGCAGGGCAACCGTATTCCGTTATCATAACAGGTTTACCCCACGTATCTTTCACATTCTCCCAGAAGCTCGCGCCGAACCCGTATTTGCCTCTGTATGCGTTTGAACCGTATATGTCCACCGCAGGCACCAGGCTGGAGCATATATCCAGAAACATAAGGTCTCCATTGCAGATTCCCACCGGATGGTCCCTGTCCATAGACTTTATCATACTAGCCGCTTCGTTTACGAATTCATAATAAGCTTTGGGATTTCTTTTTGCATTATTAGCTACGCCATAATTATTTTCATTTCCGAGCATCCAGAAAAGCACATACGGCTCGTCTTTAAACTCCTCCACCATCTTTTTGACGCTCTCCAGCATATTCTTCTTGTGCTCAGAATTTGCATAATCCGTTCCTTCATACCAGCCTGCGCCTGAACCCACTGTATACGCTCCCAGAAGATCCCCCATTATCACCATGATGCCGTAACGCTGATACAGTTCCTTTAAAAGCTCCTTGTTTGAGGCGTGATGATAGAACCTGATTGTATTGCATCCCATTTCCTTTAATAATTGAAAATCGCCCACTGCCTTTTCATCCGGATCCTGCGTGTTATTTAAATTCTTATCCACCCACGCGTCATAAGGCCCGTCTATCTTTCCGTTTTTATTGTAGTCCGCCTGTATCCAGTCTTCCATAGTGCCTTCGTCAGGGCTTTGGCCTGTTTTACTCGGGGAATACGCAACGCCTTTTATGATATAAGGCCTGCCTTCCACCCTTAACTGCCAGTGGCTGTTTTCGTATTTCACAAGGTCCACTTTTCCGTCGCCTATCTGCCTTACGACCCTGCCTTTTCTTGCGACAGGGCCTTTGAACAAATTATTTTTTACCCTGCATAAAAAATCTGTTTTCCTGAGTTCTCCTGGATTGACAACAAATCTGTCGTTTGCGATATTGTCGTCAAAACCGTTCTCCACCTTTATCCTGGCTCCCCTTAGTTCCATATTAAGCTCAGGATGACTCCTTAATAAAAAATCTATCCTGTCAATGGCAACCTGGGCTATGTACCATGGCGTACGAAAATAAGTCCAGCCCACTGATTTAGGAAAATTCACCACTATAGCGTAGTACGCCTTTATGGCCTGCGTTAAAAGCCCGGATTTCTCAAGGTTTAAGCCGATGTAAAATAAACGCAAGCCAGGTGGCTCAGGCGCGCTGGACCATTTATAAAAATTTGCCTCCAGGTCGTCCGTATTCACAAAATCCCAGTGGCTTCCTTCCAGCCTGCCTTCGTCCTTGACTTTTTTATAGCGCGGATCCCAGTTTACGCTCGATGTGTTTGGATGTATAGCCTCCCCCACTGCCTGCGAAAGTCCTTCCTGATCCTTTATGATATAGGCGTATTTATCAGTGCCGACATTTTTAAAATATCCGTATCTTTTATAATTTACAATTGCCTCTTTGCCTGGATCGTAAAGCGCGATACTGGTACTGGGCCTTTTCTTAAAACCAGGTGTGGGCTTTGGCCCTTTTTCCTCAGCCACGTCGGGCTTTTTCTCTGATTTTTCTATGCTAGCCTGGCTTTTTTCCTTTACGCTCCAGTACCAGCCTCTCGGATCCCAATTCTGGGCAAAACTATAATCCTTTATAGCTATGCCAAAGGCGTTCTTTGCCTCTTCTATCTTTCCCTGGGAAAGATACGCCTCGCCCTGAATAAAAAAACTCGTGCCTACTGCGTTCAAGACCTCGTACTGGTCTATGATATCTCTTGGGGGGAAATCGCTTAAAGACGCCTGCTCTTCTTTCGCCTCCTCGCTATACTCGCCTATGCACTTATCAGTCCAGTAAAAAGTCTTCTCGTAATTCTTTGCGCCCCACGCCTCCCACGCGCGGACAATCATGTCCTTGGGAGACAAAACCTCTTCCTCTGCAAAACAAGCAGTAGACGCGTTAATTAAAAAGGCAAAAGTAAAAAGGCAAAACCACAAGTCAAAATTTAAAACTTTTGACTTTTTAATTATAGTTTTGACTTTTGACTTTTTACTTTTTACTTTCTACTATTACCTCAT
>JAHJGB010000118.1 GCA_018824725.1 Candidatus Omnitrophota bacterium | reverse complement strand
GCACTATTAAATTTACTATCTCAAGCCAAATTCCTTTTTCTTTTATAAGCTTTATAGCGTTCATCACAGGGCCTATGCTACCCCTGGTAACATTTTGATAAAAATCCTCTGTGATCCCCTTAAAATCCACTTTTATGCCATCCAGAAATCCACACGCCTCTTCCAGCGGCTTCTGATTTATATATCCTGCTGTCACCCAGATATTAAGGATATTATTTTTATGCGCTTCTTTTGCTATATCAGCTGCGTACTCAAAAAATATGATCGGCTCTGAGTAAGTGCACGCAATGGTCCTGCAGTTATTTTCTATCGCGCCCTGCACAACCTGTTCCGGAGACATATCCATATTCACAGTATCTTCAGGGTTAGATTGCGATATTTCCCAATTCTGGCAATAAAGGCAGTGTAAATTACACCCTGCGGTAGCTAATGAATACGATAAAGACCCAGGCAGAAAATGATAAAAAGGCTTTTTTTCAATCGGATCCGCATGAACTGCGCATGGTTTTCCGTAAACAAGTGTCTGAAGCTTGCCGCCCATATTCATTCTGGACCTGCAGTTTCCTCTTTCTCCTTCTTTTAATTCACAACCCCTGGGGCACAATAGGCATTTGACTTTTTTCATTCTTCTATCACCTTGTAATATTTTGCTTCTTTTGGATTTAAATTTGAGCCCGGTTTTTCTGTATTATTGATAATGGTTTTTAAAACTTCCGGTCTTGGCTTATTTGCTTTTATAATAGCGACGCCTATCATTACTAAAATTATCATGATTACTACGTTAAAAATTATTTTCTTAATCATATTTTTTCTTCAGGAACAACGCCATCGCTACTATAAACATTAAAACGCTGGTAAGATCTGCCAATGTCAAACCAATGCCCCACAGATAAAGATTGTCCCCCCTGAACTGTGAAACAATAATCCTTATCACGCTATACATCATTAGATATAATAAAAATAAACCTCCTTCAAACTTAATCTTTTTCCTCAAATTCCACAATAACAAAAACCCTGAAAAATCTAAGATTAACTCGTAAATCTGAGTCGGATGGCCATTTACCCCGCCGCAGCACCCGTTTAAAAAACAACCGATCCGCCCTATTGCCTGCCCCAGGATTATAGAAGGCGATATCAGATCAGCCAAAACCCAGAAAGAAATTTTGCGGATCCTTGAAAATACAAGCCCTGTTATTATGCCTGCGAATATGCCTCCGTGTATTGAAAGCCCGCCCTGCCATATTTTAAACATAAACAAAGGGTTTTCCAAAAAACTTTTGAGATCGAAAAAAAAGATATAATAAGCCCTTGCGCCTATTATAGAACCTATCAGTAGATAAAAACCAAGGTCATACACCAGGTCCGGATTTATTTTTTTTCTTACAGCCTCATATTTGGCGATAAATATACCGAATAAAAAAGCTATGGCGACCATCATGCCATAGCTATAAACCGTAAAATGCCCTATTTTAGCTATTATAGGATACATAAGTTTTATTTTATTTCTAAATCTGTTTTCCCTGTCCTCTGCTTTGCAAACTCCCAGGAGTAGTCGTAAAGATGAAGGCCTTTGCTGGTGGCTATGATTTCGCCGTTTCCTACCCCGATCTCTTCCGCCATATACTGCTTCACAAGCTCCAACCCGCCTAAATTGGAAGGAAACCCTCCCCATAGATCCCATGACCTGAAATACGGAAAGAAATGCAGTTTCCCATAGCGGATCCTTGTATCTATAAGTCTTAGACACGGTGGATCATTCAGTTTTATATCAGAGGGCATTCCTATTTCTATTGTCGCCTGGTTTGTGCCATAGCCATGGGTCTTATACATCTTTATGACCTCCTCTACCTGATTCACATCCAGGGGCATTTCTTTTACTATCTTTTTATTATTAACGGTTTCTTTCAGCCTTACCTTAGCATCCACCATTCTTTCGCCGTATGTATAATCTTCTGTTGCGGTTTTCTGGCCTGTCAAAAGATAAGAAAGATACCCGTTTATATACTCCATGCTTGTGGGCGCCGGAATTCCAGCGCTTTCAGGCATTATGGGTATTATCTGATGGCTTGGATTTTTTATCCTGATAGTTACGAAATCAAATTCCAGCCTCTTCTGGCCTGCATAGCTTCCTCTCGTAATTGTATATACATGCCCTGTCTCTAAAATCTTTGAAAGGCACCTGAACCATGCGTCATCCAGGTCAAACGCCTCTATATGCACAGGTTTAAGTTCATCTCTTTCCATTTTATTTTACTCCCCAGTATTTCTTTAGCTCGTTTGTGATATCTTCCATTTTATTATTTTCCAGGTCTTCTTTTATTATTTTACTCTTCGCGGCCCTCTTCTTCAAGCTAATTAAATCTTCTAATTCCGCTACGCTCATCATCTCGCAGCCAAACACCCTTGTATGATTTTTTATAAAATTATCGTCTGAGGAAACCGTTGTCCTGTTTTTCTCCGATGATAACCTGAGTATGTCCACTATCGCCTTGTCAGCGTCTTTATCCTTATGCGAAAATAATACCTCTATCCCCCCGTATGTCTCTCTGGCCAGGCCAAGGCTTTCGCTTTTGCCGTCAAACACAACTATTATTTTATCAAACTTGCGGTTTCTCTGCCTGAAATCCGAAAGCGCCTTGATAAAAGACAGGCGCGAGGCCTCAAGGCTTACGTCTTTTTTTGCGTCAAATGCCTTTATTTTGCTTATTGCATTATATCCGTCAATAATAAGACATTTCATATTAGCTCTGCCCTTATTTTTCTAAAAGCCTCTTCTCCTTCAAAGGCCATGCCTTTTATGCCGAATTGCAAAGCTGCTTCTATCAGATCTTTTCTGTCATCTATATAAAATGCCTTTGAAGGCGAGGTTTTCACTGACTCAAGCGCTGCATTATAAATCTCTATAGCAGGCTTTCTGAATCCTACTTTATACGAAAGAATAAGCTTGTCGAATTTACTGAATACGGGGATTTTATTTTTGAGGAATTCCCAATGCGTCTCATTTATATTTGAAATCATAACCAGTTTATATTTTTCTTTTACCTCCGCGAGAAAGGCCTGAATTTTTTTATTAAGCGGCGTTTCAAAAAATATGTCATTCCAGATAGGCAATAATTTTTCATTGCCTATATCCAGATTCAGAGAATCCCTGACTTTTTTGAAAAAATCTGAAGAGGAGACTTTCCCCTCTTCATAATCCTTTGTAAGGCCTGAGTCAAAGAAAAGCTGGTATATATCGTGTTCGTTTTTCTTAGTATTGGTAAGTATTTTTTTTACAGCAATCCTGTGGTCAAAATTTATAAGGACATTCCCTAAATCGCAGAATATGGCTTCGTATTTATTTTTGGTCATAGGTTTAGCGTTAGAGGATATTTTCAGTCAATCTTAGGCAGGCATTTGATTGCTTTCTTAATCGCCTTTTCAGGGTGCTCGTAATCCTTGAGCTTTCCTCCCAAGTAGGCATCATAAGCAGCCAGGTCAAAATTTCCGTGGCCTGAGTAATTGAATACAATACATTTTTCTTTATTTTCTTTTTTGCATATCAATGCCTCGTCTATCGCCGCCTTAATAGCGTGGCTAGTTTCAGGAGCAGGCAATAGTCCTTCGGTTCCTGCGAATAAAAGCGCTGCCTTGAAAACCCCTGTCTGATGATACGCGCGCGCTTCAATAAGCTTTTCTTTAAATAATATGGAGACTAAAGGCGCCATACCATGGTATCTTAATCCTCCTGCGTGTATGCCCTCAGGCACAAAATCATGGCCAAGAGTATACATTTTTAATAAAGGCGTCATCTGCGCTGTGTCGCCGAAATCATACCTGTAAGGCCCTTTTGTAAGAGTCGGGCAAGCCGTAGGTTCAACAGTTATGAATCTTATATCCTGGCCTTCCATCTTATCTTTCACGAACGGAAACGTAAGTCCTGCAAAATTACTGCCTCCGCCAACACAACCTATCATAATATCCGGCTTCTCTCCTGCGAGCTTCAATTGTTCTTTTGCCTCAAGCCCTATTACTGTCTGATGGAGCATTACATGATTAAGGACGCTTCCAAGAGAATATTTTGTATCAGCATGCGTAACTGCATCTTCCACTGCCTCTGATATTGCAATGCCAAGGCTTCCCGGGGTATGCGGCATCTTTTTTAAAATTCCCCTGCCTGCTTTTGTTTTATTGGTAGGGGAACTAAACACTTCTGCGCCCCATGTATGCATAAGAGATTTTCTGAAAGGCTTTTGCTCGTAACTGCACCTTACCATATAAACAGTGCATTTTAATCCGAGTATTTTACATGCAAATGACAAAGCGCTTCCCCATTGGCCCGCGCCTGTTTCTGTGGCAACGCGTTTCACGCCTTCTTTTTTATTAAAGTACGCCTGGGCTATTGCTGTATTAGGTTTATGGCTCCCCGGGCCGTTACCGCTTTCATCCTTGTAATATATGCGGGCAGGGGTTTTTAATTCTTTTTCAAGATTATGCGCCCTTCGTAACGGCGTAGGCCTCCAAAGCTTAAGAATCCTGAGAACTTCATCAGGTATTTCTATCCACCTATCAGGCGACATTTCCTGTTTTATAAGCTCCATCGGGAATATCGGAGCCAGTTCATCAGGAGTCAAAGGTTTATGCGTTCCGGAATTTATGGGAGGAGGCACGGGATTCGGCAGATCTGCCTGAATATTATACCATGCCCTTGGAATACTTTTTTCATCAAGCAATATCTTAAAATTATCCATTTATCCCCTCCTTGTTCCCCAACGCCAATTCTATACTCATTTCATTTATACTATTATATCAATAAGTCGGTATTCAGGCAAGGCTAGAAATACTTAAGAATCTCAGGAGGCCTTCTTTCAACAACAGGTATGTCTTTATTCTCAAAATATCCTAGGGCAATAGGCGCCACAACCCTATAATTATCAGGCAGTTGGAACTTTTCCCTGAACCATTTGTCTTTATCCAGGGTACTCATCATGCCTACCCAGCATGAACCGATTCCCATGGATGAAGCAGTTAACATCAGGTTCTGGGCTGCCATTGCGCAGTCATTTTGATAAAAGAAAACGTCCACTCTGCCAAGTATTATTATCACGCACGGCGCATGATAAAATATGTTGAAATCTTTTACCTTCATGCGTTTTTTATACCTGATAAACTTTGGATTCTCTTCTATCATCTTATTAATATAAGGTATAGAGCAATCGGAAAGTTCTTTTATAAGAGCTTTATCCTGCACAACAATAAATCCCCACGGCTGTTCATTCATGCCGCTCGGAGCCCATTTAGCTGCATCAATAAGTTTATCTATTGTTTCTTTCGGGATAGGCTTATCAAGGTATTTTCTGATACTCCTGCGGGATTTAATGACATCAACTATACTAATCATGCAACTATTTTACCTATTTTTGTTTAATACTGTCAATCTTTAACTTGAGGCCTCAATTTGCGGCCTTAAGCTCATAACCTCTTGCTTAGAATCTTCCATATATCCCCAAGATATCTCTTAATATCATCATGGTCTCCTGCCAGAATAAATTCCACTAAATCTTCTTTCCATCTAAAAAGAATTCTTGCTTTGAGGCAAGATTCTTTCAAAAATCTTCAAAAAAATAAAAACCTACTAGGTGGCCCCAGGCCTCCTCGTAGGTGTGCTTTTTTACCAGCTGGCTGGGGTCTGAGGCACATTAGAAAAATTTTGCCAAATATCCCGCAAGGAATTACGGCGAAGTTTTTATACCGTCAAGACTGCCTTCGGTATAAAAAATGAGCCGTAAACCGCAGCGGACGGCAAAATTGTTTCAGTGCCGAATGGCCCCAGACAGCTGGTAAAAAAGCCGCAGGGAATATTGCTACTCCCTGCGGCTTTGATGAAAACTGCTAAACTAGTTAACGCTATTATACTACGCCGTGGTCAAGCATGGCATCTGCTACTTTTACAAATCCCGCGATATTGGCTCCGTTCACATAATTGACATATTTACTGCCGCCATCTTTGCCGTATTTAACGCAAGACTGGTGTATATTGATCATTATCTGAAGCAGTTTCTCATCGACTTCGTCCCTTGTCCATGTCAAACGCTGGCTGTTCTGGGACATCTCAAGCCCGCTTGTGGCTACTCCGCCTGCGTTGGACGCCTTGCCAGGAGCGTATAAAATCTTGGCATCCAGAAATATCTCTACTGCCTCAGGCGTAGAAGGCATATTCGCTCCTTCGCCTACTGCAACACAGCCGTTCTTGACCAATTTTTTGGCATCTCCCTCATGAATCTCATTCTGGGTCGCTGACGGGAAAGCTACATCGCACTTTATTTCCCACGGGAATTTGCCTTCAAAATATTTGCATTTAAATTCGTCGGCATATTCTTTTATGCGGCCTCTTTTTACGTTCTTAAGCTCCATTACAAATTCCAGCTTCTGTTCGTCTATGCCTTTGGGGTCATAGATAAATCCGCTGGAATCTGAAAGCGTGACAGCCTTGGCGCCTAAATGGGTTAACTTTTCCACAGTGTACTGTGCCACGTTTCCTGATCCGGAAACTGTGCAGACCTTGCCTTTAAGCGACTCGCCTCTCGTCTTAAGCATTTCCTGGACAAAGTACACGCAGCCATAGCCTGTTGCCTCTGGCCTGATCAAGCTTCCGCCCCAGTCCAGGCCCTTACCTGTCAATACGCCGGTAAACTCATTGCGAAGTCTTTTATACTGGCCGAACAAGAAACCTATTTCTCTGCCGCCAACGCCTATGTCTCCTGCAGGAACATCTGTATCTGGGCCGATATGCCTTTGTAATTCTGTCATAAAGCTCTGGCAGAATTTCATTACCTCATTATCTGATTTGCCTTTTGGATCAAAATTAGATCCGCCTTTTCCGCCACCCATAGGAAGAGTGGTTAAGCTGTTTTTAAACACCTGCTCAAACGCCAAAAATTTCAAAATACCCAGGTTTACGCTCGGATGAAAACGAAGCCCGCCTTTATAAGGCCCTATGGCGCTATTCATCTCTATGCGGTAACCCCTGTTTATTTGGATCTCGCCTTTATCATCCAGCCACGGGACTCGGAACATTATAACCCTTTCAGGCTCAATCATGCGGTCCAAAATCTTTGCTTTCTGATACTTCTGATTCTTTTCAATAAAAGGCATTATAGATTCCACAACCTCCCGAACAGCCTGGTGAAACTCCGGCTCGCTGGGGTTTCTTTCAATTACCTTTGCCATGAATTCGTCTATTTTCTTAGACATTATTCCCTCCTTTTAATTATTTGCCTAATCTTTAGGCATTCCCATATAAATAAAAAAGACGTTCTATGCCGTCAATTTTTAGAACGTCTTTGTCCTAATCCTTTTTCAGGCACAGCCATTGTGCCAAGCTGGTTTTATTATATCAATAAGCCTTCCGGTTGGCAAGCTGATTTTTGGAAACATCCCCCTGTAAAAGGCTTCGTTGAAAACAAAAAAGGCGTTCTTTCGAACGCCTCATTGCTTTGCTTCCCAAGCGCTGCTTTGCGCTTCTACTTATAGTTTACCACAAAAAAACCTGCTGTCAATACAAAACATAATGGAAGCCCGACTCCCATAGGGCGTCGGGCTTCCAAAACAACCCTCTACGAAACCTCATCTATTGCTTTGAGATTATAATGGCCGAGTGTTTTGACTTTGGCCTTGGATTCGGAAACAAGGAAATCATGGAACTCTTTCATGAAAATGTCGCGGTGATTTCTGGTTTTCCACCTGTAAACAGACACGTATTGATTTTTAACACCAGCCCTCTTCACGGTATGATAGCTGACAAAGCCTTTGGAGTATTTTTTCGCATGCCTCGCCCACATGATACTGTCTTTGCGGTAATCCTTAACCTCTTCAGAATCTATTTTGAACAATACCGCGTGTATAAACATATCTTTCCTAAATAGTTACAGGGACGGTTCTAGAGGTAAAGCTAGATGTGTCCCCTTGCGGGACACATCTCCGATTGGCTCTAGAACCGTCCCTGTGTTGCAAAACTATAATATAGGTAGGTACTTATCCACCTCATACTGGCTGACCTGCGCCTTGTATTCATCCCATTCCATCTTTTTATTTCTTATGAAAAACTCGAACAGCTTGTTTCCGAGGGCTTCTTTTACTAACTTGCTCTTTTCCGTAAGCTTTATTGCCTCGTATAAATCTTCCGGCAAAGACTCTATGCCGGTTTTCGCCCTTTCTTCTTCTGACATGCGATAGATGTTATCCTCTGATGGTTTAGGCAGTTTGTATTTTTTCTTTATGCCTTCAAGTCCTGCCGCAAGCATCACAGAAAATGCCAGGTATGGATTTGCTGCCGGGTCAGGGGAACGGAATTCTATCCTTGTGGCTTTCTCCTTGCCCGGCTTATACATAGGGACTCTTACAAGCGCCGAGCGGTTCATCTGCGCCCAGCATATGTATACAGGCGCTTCGTAACCTGGCACAAGCCGTTTATAAGAATTGACCCACTGATTTGTAACTGCCGTGGTCTCGTTAACATGCTTTAAAATACCTGCTATAAAAAACTTGGCTGTTTCTGAAAGATGCGTTTTATCGGCTTTATTGAAAAACGCGTTTTTTGAGCCCTTGAAAAGCGACTGGTGCACATGCATGCCGCTGCCGTTTATGCCATAAATTGGTTTTGGCATGAACGTCGCGTATTTCCCGTGCTGCCTGGCAATCTCTTTTACTACCATTCGGTACGTCATCACATTATCTGCCATTTTAAGGGCTTCGCAATAGCGCAGGTCAATCTCATGCTGTGAGGTCGCGACCTCGTGATGCGAATATTCCACATCTATGCCCATATTTTCAAGCATAATCACTGTCTCGCGCCTCAGATCCTGCGCTACATCAAGAGGCGTCAGATCAAAATACCCTCCCCTATCAAGTATTATTGTATTCTTTGGGTTTTCAAAATAAAAATACTCCAGTTCCGGCCCTATGTAGTAAGTAAACCCAAGGTCTTTTGCCTTCTGTAAATTTTTCTTAAATACATATCTCGGATCTCCTTCAAAAGGACTGCCGTTGGGTTTCAGAATATCGCAAAACATCCTGGCTGAAAACCCATCCTTACCTGAACGCCATGGGATTAACCGGAATGTTGATGGGTCAGGCATTGCCACCATATCGCTTTCTTCTATGCGCGCAAAACCTTCTATAGAGGAGCCGTCAAAACCCATGCCGTCTACCAACGCCTTCTCCAGTTCGCTTCTTGTAATAGAGATGCCTTTCAAAAAACCCAGGACATCGGTAAACCATAATTTGATAAATCTAACATTATGTTTTTTTGCTAATTTTAATATAGCTTTTCTGTCCTTTGCCAGCATGACTATCTCCTTTTATATTCACCCGCTACAGTAGTTTTGATCCCGCCCCGAGTATTAAACTCGCCTTTGATATAAGCCCACTTTGGCTTACAAGCCTTTACAAAATCTTCCATGATTTTATTTACTACGTGTTCGTGAAATATTCCCACGCCTCTGTAAAATAGCAGGTACATCTTGAACGATTTTAATTCTACGCAAAATTTAGCCGGCTTATATTGAATGGTTATATTCGCAAAGTCAGGTAATCCTGTTTTAGGGCAAACGCACGTAAATTCAGGATTTTCTAGGGTTACAATATATTCTTTATCAGGATATTGATTTTCCCAGACCTCGATTTCAGGGGTATTTAACTTGCGTACATTTTTTTGTAAACCTTCATATCTGGATTTCATAATATTTGCAGAGGTTACATAATGTTATGAAAGGTTACTGAAGCCTGCGGAAGCCCGACTCCCTATGGGAGTCGGGCTTCCATACTTATCTTAAAGCAATCTCCTTTAGATTATTATTTCACCTCGTGCGCTACTATTATAGCCTCAGCCACTTCTTTCATCGGCTTTCTGCGGT
>JAHJGB010000117.1 GCA_018824725.1 Candidatus Omnitrophota bacterium | reverse complement strand
TAATATCAAGCATAATAATACTGGTAATACTGGAGACGTCTACCAATGTGTTCGAGAACCTGTCTTAGTCCTAAAGAAGCTATGCTTTTGAAAATTTTTGAAAGAAAACTGCTGCCTTGATGTGTCTTATCTATTAGGAGGTGATAAATATGCCAAGCGGGCCCAGATTGCTTTTGGAAAACGTATGTTACCACATTGTATCAAGGGGAAATCAGAAAAGAAAGGTCTTTATCGAAGATGAGGATTTTGAGTATTATCTCATGAAATTAAGAAAATATAAGCGCAGGTATGATTTTTCGCTATATGGCTATTGTCTGATGCCAAACCATCCTCATTTACAAGGAGAGATCAAGGAAGCTAAAAATCTATCATGTTTTATGCATGATCTAATCAGATCTTATACGGCATATTTCAATAAGAAATATGAGAAAGTAGGATATCTCTGGCAAGGAAGATTCAAGAGTTACGTGATAACAAAAGACCAATATGTAATTAACTGTATTAATTACATAGAGCATAACCCTGTAAGGGCTGGCATAGTTACAACTGCTTCCGAATATAAGTATAGTAGCTACAGGGAAAGAGCGCTAGGAATACTGGATAGAGCTCCTATGTTGAACAACCTGTCAATCTAAAATTACCCAAAGACAGGTTCCTGTATAGATTGGTAGACGTCTCGGGGACGGGGACTTAATAAGCGCTGGATAATGCGGGGTTGGAAGGGAACATTTCTAAAGCAGCTTTTGTGAGCCTGGTAAGGTTATTTATCATATCAAGCGTATCCGGACTGAATTTTTTATCACTATCGGTATTATTAAGATTCATAACGCCGAAAAGCCTGTTCTTGACCTCCAGCGGGCAGACTATGGACGATTTTATGGAAGGCCTTTTCAGGCAGTTCTTTATTTTAGAATCCTGCATTGTATCATCTATTAATAGAGGCTTTCTGTTTTCAGCCACTACGCCTGCTATGCCTTCTCCCATCTTCACCCTGGCGTTCTGCACGATGCTGTCCTTCATCCCCTTTGAAAATTTTACGGAGAGCTCATTGGTAGCGCTATCCAGGATCATTATCGAACCCGCGTTGCCATTTGCCGTATGCAGAGAGACATCCAGGAGCGCCTTTAAAAGCCCCTCGGAATATACGGATGAATAAAGCCCTTTTATCAATTCATTTACGCGCTTGGGCATGCCAAACCTTTCTTTAATTTTATTGCTGTCATAGTTAAGCTGGACCATGTCGTTCGCGACCTCGTTCAGAAGCTCCACTATTGATTCTATGCCCGCGAAGCTGAATTTCTTAAGGCTTAATATATTGTCTGTCAGCTTCTCCGCAGAAATATTCAGTTCTTCCGCGAGGCGTTCGTATTCCGCCAGAGGCTTGGCCTTTTGGATGAGCGCCGGGCCTACGATAAAATATCCCAGGCGTATATTTTCCCTTTTAATATCTATCGGCACTCCGTAGAGATACGCGCCGAACCGGCACGCTACAAAATTTTCACTGCTGTTTTCGGTTATCTTACCGATAAGCTCCGATATGCATTTTTTATAATGGGGAGCTCCGTCCAGCTCGAGGCAGAACGCATTCGGCTGATTAATGCCGGGCAGAGTATTGCCTGTCTGATCAACTGTGCCTATAGAAACGCCCAGCACCCTGCTGAACCCTTCCTGCATGCGGCGCCATTTTACTTCGTCTATAACATTAAATAGGTTCACGTTAATTTAACCCGTATTTTTTTATCTTATTATAAAGCGTAGTCCTGTTAATGCCTAATTTCAAAGCCGCTTTTTTCTTGTTGCCGTGAGCCTCGTCGAGCATTTTCCTGATAACGTCTCTTTCAGGCTCCGCCAGCATATCTTTTAACGTATTATTGTTTCCGCCATGCGTTTTGCCATTCCGGCTTTTCTGCAGTTCCTCAGGCAAAGAATCTACGTCTATCTTTCTAGAGCGCGCCAGGACAACTGCCCTTGCAACCATGTTTTCCAATTCCCGTATATTGCCCGGCCAGCTGTAACCCTCCAGCACGGCCATAGCCTCTTTTGTTATGCCGGTAATCTTTTTGGAAGCGTCCTCTTTATTATGCTTCTCTATAAAATGGCTTACGAGAAGGCCTAGATCTTCCACCCTGTCTTTTAATCTCGGCAGTTCTATATTAATCACGTTAAGCCTGTAATATAAATCGGATCTGAATTTTCCTTCTTTTATCAGGCCTTCAAGCCTCTGGTTTGTAGCGGCTATGACCCTCACGTCTACTTTCAGAGTTTTTGTCTCTCCCACCCTTTCAAACTCGCCTTCCTGCAGCACCCTCAGAAGTTTGACCTGCATGATCGGCGAAAAAGTATCTATTTCATCTAAGAATATAGTCCCGTTATCCGCTGATTCAAACCTTCCTTTTCTGTCTTTTATAGCTCCGGTAAAAGCGCCTTTTACGTGGCCGAAAAGCTCGCTCTCTAAAAGCGTCTCCGGCAGCGCGCCACAGCTCATTTCCACTAAAACCTTATCCTTCCTGAACTTATCAGTCGCGTGTATGGCCTGCGCCACAAGCCTCTTGCCGGTGCCGCTATCGCCTGTTATAAGCACGTTCGCCTTGCTGTCGGCTATCGCCTCTATCATAGTATAAATCTTCTGCATCTTCGCGTCTTTTCCCACCATATTATGGAACTTGTCTCTCCCCCTCACGGAATTCGCGAGCTTTTTGCGGAGATTTATATTTTCCTGGATCAGCTTATTATGCTCAAGTATTTTATCTATTATTATCCGCACCTCAGCGTCGTTTATGGGCTTTGTGACGTAATCAAACGCCCCTATCTTCATGGCCTCAACCGCTGTCTCCACGTTGCCATACCCTGTAATGAGCACCACAGATACTGATGGAAAATCCTTCCTGAGTTTCTTGAGAAGCTCGATGCCGTTCATCTTTGGCATCTTCATGTCAGTGATAACTATATCAAAATAACTAGCCGCTATCTTTTCGTACGCCTCTTCGCCGTTAGACGCCATGCTGGCTGTAAAACCGTCTCCCCTCAGGCTTTCGTATAACGACTTCCTGACTAAAGGTTCGTCGTCAACCACCAATATCCTGCACCCGTTCACGCTCATGCGTTATCCTTTAAGGGAAGCTGTATGACGAATGCCGTCCCTTTATCCATCTGGCTGGATACCTGGATCCTGCCGTTATAACGTTTTACTATATCGTCGCATATGGCGAGCCCCAGCCCCACGCCTTTTGACATCTCTTTAGTCGTGAAAAACGGCTCAAATATCCTGTTGATATGCTCCTGAGACATGCCGCATCCTGTATCTGAAATACTGATCTCTATAAAACCGTTATTCCTGGCTGTCTTGACCTCTATGAAACCTGTTTCGCCCAGCGCGTCCACCGCGTTCTTCAGGATGTTTGAAAATATGCTCTCCAGTCCCATATCAGGGATCATCGGAAGATCTTTGCACATATTCTTTTTTATATCCACTGTCTTATGCGCCACGCTGTTCATCGCCAGCTCTATAGAATGCTCCATTGTCTTATTGACATCTGCCATCTTCGGGTTTAAGTTTTTATTGCGCCTGGATAATTCTAGAAGAGATCTCACGATGTTAACTATCCTTATAAGCCCTGACTTCGCCTCCATGAGATATCCCCTGGCAGGGCCTTCTTCAATAGTGTTCAAAGCGAGGTTTACGTACCTGACTACTCCGTCCAGCGGGTTATTAAGCTCGTGCGATATGCCGCTCGAAAACTTACCGAGCTCTGTAAACTTACCGTCGGTCTCCGCCTTCTTTTTGATCTTTTCAACCTCGCATAACAGCTTGCTCTTCTCTATCTGCAGGCCTATGCTTCCCGCCACCATCTCCAAAAACTTCAGGTCCTCTTCCGAATAAGGCTTGCCTGTGTTATTTTCGGTAATGTTTATCACGCCTATTAATTTCATGCCGGCCAGTATAGGCACGCAGAGAAAAGAAGTAGTCCTGTAGTCGTGATATATGTTTGATATGGTAAGCGCCCTGTCCTGCCGTATGTCTTTTACAAGAAGGCTGCGCCTTTCCTTCGCCACCTTACCCACCACGCCCTCGCCCAGCTTACGCCTGAACTGGTCCAGCTTCAAATCATTATCATTGGCGCATTTTAAAGATAATTCCTCTCCGTCTTCTCCGGCCATGAATATGGACCCTCTCTCTGAAGAAAGTGCCTTTAAGGTTTTGTTCAAGCTCGCCTCTAAAAGCTCTCTTATGTCCCGGCTAGCGGAGACAGCGTCTATAATTTCGCTTAATTGTTCGACCTTACTTATATCTTTTTTAGTTTTTGTTTGTAGGAACATTTTTAAACGCCTCTAAACCCTTTTTGATGCTTTCGTTCAAAGGATGTTTTGGGTTCTTTTCCATAAATCTGTTAAATATATCTACGGCCCTCTGCGGATCCTTGAGCTGGCGGACGCTTATATCAGCCGCTGTCCTGAGGGTTGCTACCACAGTTTTTGCCATGGGATAATCAGCCAGGAGTTTCTCTAGGGCTTCCAGCGCCGCGCCCCAGTCCTCTTGATTCATATAACAGGTCACTATCAGGCTCTCGGACAAAAACCCCATATCTGTATTTGGGTATTTTTCCGCCTGCGCTATATAATGTTTTATTGCTTTAAGGTAAGCAGCGTTTCTCGCTGGAATATCTTTTTGTTTTTCATAATAGCGCGCTATGTAGATAGGCAGGTCAAAGGCTGCCGGCGTATCAGGATACTTTCTTATTATCTCGGTATACTCTGCCAGGGCGCTAGGCCACAATCCCTCCAGCTCATACGACTTGCCTATGGAAAAACGCGCCTCAACCGCTATTGCCTTGTCGTCAGGATACAGCTCAAGCGTCTTCTTAAACACCTCCCGCGATTTCGCGTATTCTTTTTTGGCGACATAGAGCGAGCCCATTAGCATGCGGGCTTTTCGGCCGATCAAGGTATCGGGATATCTTTCAAACACAAAAGTATATGCTTCTATGGCTTTATTAAACTGGCTGGGAGGAACCGCGTCAGGGGTTGCCAATATATCCTTGGAAAGCCGGATAGCTTTATGCAGGCTTCTTTCCGACTGGTATTCGCGGCTGCACCCGAGGGTGCCTGTTAACATTAAAATTAATATGCCGCATTGTATCTTACGCATATTTTTCAACCCCTTCATCTCTTTTTGATAAAAATAAAAACGTTAAAGACAGCGTTACCATGCAGTCCGCGAGAAACCCTACAATAACGCTTCCTCCTAAAACTATAAACGTAATCTCCGGAAACGTCTTATTCGTTAAAATAGGCAGCCCCGCCCCTAACAATGTAAACGGCAGTACAAAAAGCGTAGGCGCGAGTATGAGTATAAAAACGCTTCCGAAATTCCTGCGCGCAAGAGAAAAGCTCGAACCAATCGCCTTAAAAAACTTTTTATTCTCCAGCACTATAAAAGGTATGGCAAACGCTAACGCGCTTTCTAAAAGCACTACTATGAGAAAGTTCACGCATATCAGTATGAACTCCAGGAGATTTTTCTTAACAAGAACCTCCATAAACTTAAATTTGATGAGAAATTTCTTTATCGCGAACGCCTCTGCGTAATTTAAAAGATATACTATAAAGAATATTGACGCCAGTAGCGCCATGACTGCTACGTATTTAGGCAATGCCTTGCCTGCTGATTCCCGAAGGCTGGGTTTCTTGCCCTCGTTCACCCGGAACGCCATCCATACAGCCACGCTGGTTAAAAAACCTTCCAGGAAAATATACACAGTTATCTGAACGTAATAAAAAAGCTTTGGCATGAGGCTGAAATTAAACGGATAGTGTAAGAACGCCTCGCCGTACAGCGACTTTATAAGAGGGCCGAATACTATTGATAACGGATAAAATATTGAAAAGAATATGACAGCAATCCCGAAGAGTTTAATGCATCCTGATATGAAGAATGGGACTGCTATGGAAGGGTGTTTCTGTAAAGCGTTGAAAACAACTTTCCAGATAACGCCTATAACAGGCGCCTTTTTTGGGCTTTTTTCTACACTTTTCATAGGATTGCAAAAGAAATGACCTGACTATTGGTCATTATTTCATGACTGGTGGTCAAGTTAATGTAGAGTATCATATCATATATATTTTATAAGTCAATTAAAAAGTTTTT
>JAHJGB010000116.1 GCA_018824725.1 Candidatus Omnitrophota bacterium | reverse complement strand
TTTGGCGGAGACTTTGGTCATTGCACTAACAAGGGCAACAGGCTTTTAGCTGAGAACATTGCAAAGGTCATATTAAAAGAGATATTTGGCAAATAAATTACTATTAGCCCTGCAAAATTTTAATTTCCACAATTCCTGCCTTAATGGTATAATTATCTAAAACAATTTGCCGATGTAGCTCAGTTGGTAGAGCAGGGCTTTCGTAAAGCTCAGGTCGGTGGTTCAAATCCACTCATCGGCTCCGATAATAATGGCGAGAGTCAGAGAACTCCTTAAAGATAAAAATTTTTTCCTCCTGTGGTTTGCCCAGATTGTCTCAAACTTCGGGGACAGGCTTAATCAGATGGCCTTGATAGGCCTTATCTATATCCGCACCCCGGGCTCCACAATAGAGCTCGCAAAATTACTCTCCTTTACGATACTTCCTGTATTTATTGTAGGCCCTATAGCAGGCATATATGTTGATAGATGGAATAGAAGGGCTACTATGATTGCCTGTGACATTATAAGGGGCTTATTAGTACTTTTAATACCTCTTATTATCAAATATTCCACCAGCATGGTCTCGATATATATAATCGTATTTATAATTTTTTCCGTAACAAGATTTTTTGTGCCTTCAAAACTTTCCATAATTCCGGATATTGTCCATAAAGACAAACTTCTTTTGGCGAATTCACTGTCATCCACAACCATGATGATTGCTACTATAGTGAGCTTTGGTTTTAGCGGTATAATAGTCGCGGCATTCGGGCCCCAGGCAGGATTTTTTATAGACTCGGCAAGTTATTTTATATCCGCGGGCCTGGTATTTTTTCTGGCAGTTAAATTAAAAGAAAATATAGAATCTGTCGAGGCCAGCGTAAAGCTTACCGGCATTGTCAGAAAAACAATAATCGGAGACATAAAAGAGGGGCTGGTATATTTAAACAACCATAAGGATATAAAGATGGTTGCAAACACGATGTTTCTTCTTATGGCGGGAGTAGGTTCTATCTATATTGTAATTATAGTGTTTGTGCAGAATGCGCTGCATTCGTCTACGAAGCATCTGGGACTCCTGGTGATGTTTCTTGGGATAGGGTTATTTCTGGGCTCCATTATATATGGGAAGTTTGGCGCGAAGTTTTCAAAGAGAAAAGTTATTAATTTCGGGCTGTTAACCGCGGGTTTGACAATAGTGCTGTTTACGGTCTGCCTGAATTTTGCGCCTTCTTTTTTTATGGCAGGCTTGTTATCCATAGTACTTGGGATTTTCAGCGCGCCCATAATAGTATCTTCCAATACTCTACTTCATGAAGTGATGCATGATGACATGAGAGGCAGGGTATTCAGCTCCCTTGAGATAATAATGCACGCAGGATTTCTTCTGTTCATGTTTCTGGCGTCTATCACAGCGGGTAAGATAGGCAGCTACCGGGTTTTAACAGCAATAGGAATATTGTTTTCTATTATAGGGTTTGTAAAATTAGTAAAGCTGGGGAAAGAAGAGTAAGGGCTCTAGAAGCGTTATTTCTGTTTTTTTCTGGGCTTAGCTGATTCTTTGCATTTTTGATAGTAATTGCAGACAGGGCAGCATATGTCGTTTTCATGCCGTTCGCCTCTGTACCATTTGGTTTCGCATGTCCAATAAACCTGGCAATCTGTGCAGCATTTTACGAATTCTCCGACAGTCATTTTGCCCTCCTATTAAGGAGTATACCCGAGCTTAAAAGCCTTGTCAAGAAACCAGCTTTTATGTATAATAAACAAATATGGCGGCCATAAACTTTATACATCCTCCTGATTTTAAAGATATTGCGAAAAATAAAAAAATAGAAATAAGCCCGCTTCCCAAAAAAGCAATCTTACTCTTATCCCAGCACACAGGCGCTCCTTCTGAACCGATAGTCAATGTAGGCGACAGCGTTAAGACAGGATCATTAATAGCGCAGGCAAAAGGGTTTATTTCCGCCAACCTGCATTCAAGTATTTCAGGTAAGGTTATTGCAATCGAAGAAAGCCCTAATCCCATAATCGGCAGTTCCAAAGCGATTATAATAGAATCAGATGTCCTGGATGTAAAAGCTACCGTGGAGTCAACGCCTGCCAAAGATATTTCAAGTTTGTCAAGCGAAGAGATATTGAATTTGATTAAAGCGGCAGGAGTTGTGGGCTTAGGAGGAGCTGCTTTTCCTTCTGTTGTGAAGCTTACCTCTATCCCCTCTAAAAAAATACGCACGCTTATTATAAATGGAGCAGAGTGCGAGCCTTTTCTGACATGCGATCACCGCCTGATGCTTGAAAAACCAAAAGAAATAATTTTAGGCATCCGGCTGATAGCAAAGGTTCTTGGTGTTGAAGATGTGATTATAGGGATAGAAGAGAATAAAATAGATGCAATAGAGAGTATGAATAGCGCGTTATTCATGGTGAAGGGTGAAGGGTTAAGGGTGAAAGTGGCGAGTTTAAGGACGCAATATCCGCAGGGAGGGGAAAAGCAGCTTATAAAAACTTTATTGGATAAAGAGGTCCCTTCAGGCGGATTGCCTCTCGATATCGGAGTTGTGGTAAATAATGTGCAGACAGTTTTTGCAATCTATGAGGCGGTCTATTTAAAAAAGCCTTTATACGAAAGAGTTATAACCGTCTCAGGCAGTTTTCCTAATGTAGCAAAAAATATTTTAGTGAGAATAGGCACTCCTATAAAAGATGTTTTGGACTATTGCGGGCTAAGCCCAAAACTTGATATTCATAAAATTATAATGGGCGGCCCCATGACAGGTGTAGCGCAAAGTAATCTTGACGCGCCTATTATTAAAGGCACATCAGGCATACTTGTCTTTGATAAAAAATTTAAATTAAAAGAAGATGAGCTTGATTGTATCAGGTGTTCCAGGTGCATAGAGGCGTGCCCTGCAGGGCTTATGCCTTGCATGATAGGCCTGGCAGCTAAAAAAGAAAAATTTAATATAGCAGGATCTTATGAACCTTTTGACTGTATTGAATGCGGATCCTGTAGTTTTGTCTGTCCGTCTAATATACCGCTGGTGCAGCTTATAAAACTTACTAAGCTAAAGGTAAAAAGGCAATGAAGACTATTTTAAAATTCGCATTTATTTTATTTCTTGTAAATCTGGTGGCAGCTTCGATACTTGCAGCTACTTATAATATCACTAAATCCAAAATAGAAGAGCAGGTCAGGCTTGCCCAAGAGCAGGCTCTTAAGCAGGTAATGCCGGAAGAAATAGCAGACAGGCTTGAGAGTGTGGAAAAAGACGGGGTTGTGCAATACTGGAAGGCTTTTAAGGGGAATAGTTCTCAACCGAATGGCTATATCTTTATTGCAAAAAAGTACGGATATTCAAGTGTTATAGAAACAATGGTTGGCATGAAAAAAGACGGGACGTTTACAGGCTTAAGAGTGATTTCGCAAAACGAGACCCCTGGACTCGGAGTCAAGATAGCCGAACCTTCTTTTACAAAACAATTTATAAATAGAAACGTCAGCGAACTAGAGCTTTCAAAGAATAATATACACGCTGTTACAGGTGCAACCATATCTTCAAGGGCATTCCTTGATTCGATAAAATCAAGCAGCATAGAGATGTTGAAAAATAAAGATGAATAAACTTACTGTTTCCCCGAGCCCGCATATTAAATCAAGCCAGACCACGAAAAAAATCATGTGGACTGTGGTGATTTCTTTGATCCCGGCAGGCATAGCCGGGGTATACATATTCGGCATATCAAGCCTTAATGTAATAGCGCTTTCGATATTGTCCTGCATTTTTACAGAAGCCTTATTTTTAAAATTCAGGAATAAGAACCCAAAAGCTGTTTTGGACGGCAGTGCCATATTGACAGGCCTGCTTCTTGCGTATAATCTTCCGCCCCATACGCCTTTCTGGATACCTATCGTGGGAGGCATGGTTGGTATAGTTTTAGGAAAACAGATTTTCGGCGGGCTAGGCCAGAATATATTTAATCCTGCTCTTGTAGGCAGGGCATTTCTGCAGATATCGTGGCCTATCTATATGACTGCATGGAAAAACCCAAGATGGTGGCCTGACGCAATATCCGGGGCGACGCCTTTGGCCAAAGAGGCCAGCACGCATTTTAGTTATATGGACTTATTTCTCGGGAATAGGCCGGGCTCTTTAGGCGAGATTTGTGTGATAGCGCTATTAATAGGCGCGCTATTTTTGCTGGTCACTAAAATAATTTCCCTGCACATACCTTTGAGCTATATAGGCACAGTCGGCATTATCACCTGGGTATTCGGAAAAGACGGGTTTTTCAAAGGAGATTTTATTTTCAATATATTGGCAGGCGGGATTATCCTGGGCGCTTTTTTCATGGCAACTGATTATGTGACCTCGCCGCTTACAAAAAAAGGCAAGATTGTTTTTGGCATAGGCTGCGGCATATTGACTGCTATTATAAGATTAAGAGGGAGTTATCCTGAAGGCGTATGTTATTCAATATTATTTATGAACGCAGCTGTACCTATAATAGACAGATTCACAAAAACTAAAAAATACGGGCTTATAAAAAAATGAAGAAATTATTAAGAGAGTTTTTTAAAGGCATAGGCAGCGAAAATCCGATATTTCGTTTGATTTTAGGGCTTTGTCCGGCGCTTGCGGTTTCCACAAGCGTTGTAAACGGGCTCGGTATGGGCATAGCAGCTACATTCGTATTGCTGGGCTCAAATATAATCATATCTTTAGTCAGAAAATCCATTCCTGACCAGATAAGGATCCCATGCTTTATAGTCATAATAGCCACGTTTGTTACGATTGTGGAACTTATGATGAAGGCGTATGCGCCTGAACTTTCAAAATCTCTTGGAATATTCGTGCCTCTTATTGTGGTAAACTGCATGGTGCTTGGCAGGGCAGAGGCGTTTGCGTGCAGGGAAGGGGTTTTGGCGTCAACGCTGGACGCATTGGGCATGGGCGTTGGTTTTACTTTAGCGCTTTTACTTATCTCGGCAATCAGAGAATTGCTAGGGAATGGCACGCTTCTCGGATTTTTGATTTTAAAAAGTTTTGACCCGGTTTTATATCTTGTGCTGGCGCCGGGAGCTCTTTTGGTAATAGGGCTTTTAATAGGCGGAATTAATTTCTTGTCCAGTAAAAGGAGATCTGCGTAATGGACCTGGCTATGTTTTTATCAGTCATAATAGGCGCTATATTTATTAATAATTTTATACTCTCTAAATTTCTGGGCCTTTGCTCGTTTATAGGGATTTCAAAGGAGACTAAACCCGCTCTTTACATGGGCGTATCAGTCACATTTGTAACCACATGCGCCTCGATAATCACATGGGCTATTTATAATTTTATACTTGCCCCTTTCCATATAGAGTACCTGAGGACGATTTCATTTATCCTTGTCATAGCCTCATTTGTCCAGTTTGTGGAAATAGTCATAAAAAAATTCAGCCAGGCGCTTTATAGGACCTTGGGCATATATCTTCCTCTTATTACTGTTAATTGCGCAGTGTTTGGCGTAGCTGTTTTAAATAGCGAGATGTTTTTTAAGCGCGGGATTAACACGTTAACCAGCTTTACTATGTCTGCCCTGCAGGGTTTTTGCGTGGGGCTTGGTTATATACTTGTAATGCTTTTTATGTCAGGCATAAGAGAGAGGCTTGAACTCTGCGATATCCCAAAGTCCTTTAAAGACGCGCCTATCGCATTTATAATCGCTTCTCTTATGTCAATGGCGTTTATGGGATTTAGCGGTTTTAGATTTTGAACAGTGCCTGACACCGCTATACAGCGGTGTCAGGCACAAAAAACATGTTGATACCTATTTTAACAATGTCGATAATGGGGCTTTTGTTCGGCCTGGGGCTTGCGTATGCCTCAAAGATCTTCAAGGTAGATATTGACCCGAAGATAGATAGAATACTTCATGCTCTCCCTGGAGCGAATTGCGGGGCTTGTGGCATGGCAGGTTGCGCTAACCTGGCAGAGGCTATAGTGACAGGAAAAGCTGAGATCACTTCCTGCGCTCCGGGCGGACAGGATGTCTATAATAGGATTGCGGAGATTCTCGGAGTGGAAGTAAAATTAAAAAAGAAAAAAATAGCGCGCATAAGATGTAACGGCGGGAAAAGATCTGCGGATCAATATGAATATAACGGCTTAAGGACATGCGCGGGGGTAAATTTATTGGGAGGGGGAAACAAATCATGCAGGTTCGGCTGCATGGGTTTCGGGGATTGCGTAAGCTCATGCCCTTTTGATGCGATCCATCTGGATAACAATAATATACCTGTAGTAAATAGAGCGAAATGCACTGCCTGCGGCAAATGCATCGAGGCGTGCCCTAAAAAAATAATTATTTTAGAAAATAACGATAATAAAATTTATGTAAAATGCCTTTCCCAGGATAAGATAACAGTGGTAAAATCTATATGCCCGGTAGGCTGCATAGGCTGTAAGATCTGCGAGAAACTTTCCGGCTGGGCGTTTATAGTGGAAAACAATCTTTCGAAAGTAGACTATAGCAAGGTAAAATCAGACACGCCATGGCAGGCGGTTATTGACAAATGCCCGGTTAAATGCATAGTAGAAGATAATTAATAGGAGGTGATATGGCGGGAAATGTTCTTGAGTTAAGGGATGATAATTTTGAAGCAGAGGTGCTGAAGTCAGATAAGCCTGTGATCGTGGATTTCTGGGCTACGTGGTGTATGCCGTGCAAGATGCTTACGCCTACAGTGGAAGAGATAGCCAATGAATATAAAGGTAAATATAAAATAGCGAAGTTGAATATAGACGATGCCATGGATGTTGCCACTAATCTGAGCGTTATGAACATACCTACGCTTATATTTTTCAGTAACGGCCAGGAAGCGGCAAGGATGGTGGGAGCTGCTTCCAAGAGAGATATTTTAAAGAAAATAAAAGAGGTTTTTGTATGAATATAGCGGTTTTTTGTTCCGGCAACGGCACAAATCTACAGGCTATAATAGACAGCCAGAAAAAGGGCTATATAAAAGCTGACATAAGGCTTGTAGTTTCTGATGTGCCTGATTGCTATAGCCTGACTAGGGCAAAGAATGCCGGGATAAAGGCTCTGGTTATTGAAAGAAAGAATTTTAAAACAAAAAAAGATTTTGAACTAAAGATACTAAAAGCCCTTAAAAAAGAAAATATAGGCCTTGTAGTTCTGGCAGGTTACATGCGCATGCTTTCAGGGGATTTTATAAGCGCTTATGAAAATAAGATTCTCAATATACATCCTGCGCTTCTCCCGTCTTTTAAAGGCAGCCACGGAATAAAGGATGCGTTTGAATACGGCGTAAAGATAACAGGCCCGACAGTGCATTTTGTTACCTTGGATATGGACGCTGGCCCTGTAATATTACAGTCGCCTGTCAAAGTTACAGAGGACGACACAGAGGAAACACTCGCAGAAGTTATCCACGAAGAAGAGCATAAGATCTATCCCAGGGCAATCCAGTTATTTGTAGAAGGAAAATTAAAGATAGAGGGGAGAAAAGTAAGGATACTAGATTAGGCCTTCTATTTTTATCTCGTTTTTTCTGAATCTTTCCAGGTCTTCTTTCGAAAGATAAACTTTTTTCTCGTTTTCAGCGGAATTTATAAATTCAACGCCTTTGTATCCTTCAAATGCGTAAAGATGCAGCACTGTGCCGGTCATTTTTATTATCTTGGAAAAGATAATCCTCTGGCCTCCGGCCTTATTGTTATTCGAAGCTATGTTGAATTTAAACTGAAAAACCAGGTCTTTTATCTCTCCTTGGCTTGAAGCTACTTTGAAATTATTTTTTAACTTCTTATCTTCTTCAAAAATCGATTTTATCCTCCTGGAAATCTGCCGGCTTAAAAACCATCCTATATCCAGGTCTTTTTTCGGGAGGCCATCTATGCCTGTAATCCCGGAATCTCTATATTGTTCAAAGGTATCCTTCAGATTCCTCTGCCTTATTTCGTTATTTGAATAAAAATATTTTGATACAATTTCTTTGATGGCGTTTCCGAAAGACAGGTCTATCAGAAAAAGGTATTCATTGTTAAATCCCGGAGGGAACACTGCTGTGTATGCCTCGAATCCCGGAGAAGGTTCATATGCCTCGATCGTCTTTATATAGAGAAGGGATTCCCGTTCCGATAATTCTTTTGATTCTATGTCGATTATTTCTATTTTCTGAGACCCGGGTTTGCCTATGATATATAAGGGATAAAATATTGATTTCAGGCTTTCTGCCAGGGCACCGTTTTTATTTAATCCGTCAAATAGGTCTCTTGCTTTTTGTTCTCCTAGTATTGCCGGGTTAAACCTGAAATCCCTTAAGATTCTCTGAAAATACTCGCCCCTTGATATGTCGTATAGCCTAACTCTTACCACGTCATATATAAAACCTGTGAGCATAAATTCTGCGCCGACGGTTTTTGTGTCTCTGGCTGTAAGGATGTAGAATTTCAGAGGCATATCTGTGGAGGTGGTGACGCGGTGGATAGAGAGGGCTACGTCCTCTATTTTTTTCCCGGCTTTTTCATTTAATTTCAGATCAAGGTTGACAAGGCCTTCCACAGGGATATACACGCCTAAAGTAGAACCCATAACCTTTACTTGTACGTTGTCTAGGTTGTATTCGTTTTTACAGAGTTTCAGGACAGATTCTTCTATTTTTCCTGTCGGGTAAGATGGTTTATTGCAGGCAGAAAGCCCTGTGAGGATTAAAAGTACAACCAGGGCTTTATATTTTTTCAGGCAGGCGTTCATGCAGGTTTTTTACAACTATGGCTTTTCCCGCATTCCTTAAATATTGCTTCAATCTCATCGTATTCCAGCTCTTCTTTTTCAAGAAGTTCTTTTGCAAAGCGCTCTACGATAGGCCATTCTTTTTTGAGAAGGTCTTCGACATCCTTGAGGCAGTTTTTTATTATTTTATCTGTCTCGGCGTTGAGTTTTTCTTTTAGCGATTCTGATAATTGGGATTTAGGTATTATGGTATAGTCTCCTATATAGCCTGCGTCGCTCATTCCCACCATCCAGACCATATTATGGGCTTTCCACATTGCGTTCCGGAAATCCATGGCAACCCCGTCGCTTGTAGTGCCGAACCTGGTTTTTTCCGCGACATATCCTCCGATGCTTACCTTTATATCAGCCAGGATTTTTTCTTTGTTGTTGGTGTAGAGTTCTTCTCTGGGTTGATGGTGGACTACCCCCAGGGCCTCTTTGCGCGATATGATAGAAGCCTTAAATACGTCATCGGTAGGATGGAGCATGTACATGACTACCAGATGCCCTGTCTCGTGGAAAGCAACCATTTCTTTTTCTTCTTTTGTCATGTGCTTCCTGTGCTTTAATCCCATATCTATGCGTTCCATTGCCTCGGAAAGTTCTTTGTGCCCCACAGTGTCTTTTTTCTTTCTGGTTGCTATGAGCGCGGCTTCTTTTATCATGTTCTCAATCTCAGCCGGGGATTTGTGTACAGCCTGTCTGGCAAGCCTGCCTATATCAATATCCCTGTCGTATTTTACTTTTTTGAGATAATAGTCAAACACCTTTTCTCTTTCCTGCAGGTTGGGCCTGTCTATGTAGATTTTTCTGTCAAATCTCCCAGGCCTCAAAAGCGCTTCATCCAGGATGCCTTCCGCGGCATTTGTAGCCCCTATAATAATTACGTTATAATCTTTTTCCTGAAGCCCGTCCATCTCTACGAGCAGCTGGTTCTGGGTGCTGTTGGTTTCCTGGCCGCCTCCCATAAAACTGAAAGACCTCTGTCTTCCTATGGCATCTAGCTCGTCTATAAAAATGATGCATGCGCCGTGGCCGTACGCCAGGTTCCTGGCTTTCTTAAATAATTTTCTTACTCTAGATGCGCCGACTCCTACGAAAATCTCCGTGAATTCACTGCCTGACATGGATATAAAAGGTATGCCTGCTTCTGTTGCAATTGCCTTGGCAAGATATGTCTTGCCACAGCCCGGAGGCCCTACCATCAAAAGGCCTTTTAATATCTTTCCGCCTATTTTTAAAAGTTTGGTCCTGTCTTTTATTAATTCCACCACTTCAAGCGCTTCTTGCTTGGCTTCTTCCATGCCTATAACATCTTCCCAGCGGATATTTACATTCTGGCCTTTTACTGTGGCTTGTTTTATCTTTGAAAACCCGCCATGCAGGAATATCATGTACATGAATACAAAAATACCTGCGTTAAGGCCTGCCAGGAGTATACTTATAGGCATCTGGGCCATTGTGAGGTGGCGGTAGAAAGATTCCAGAGACATCATCCCCCAGATTGCCAGGATTATAAGTGTGATTATCGCGAATCCTACTACGATCTTAACCCAATGCTCTATGAAGTGCATCTTGAGTTTACGGTAGGTCATAAATGTCATAAAGTTCTCCTTATTTTTGTAAAATAAAGTATAGCATACTAATATAGGCGTGTCAATCAGGCTTAGTTGACAATGACGTGGCAGTATGCTAATATACCACTCTAAAATCATAGGGACGGTTCTAGAACCAATCGGGGAACTGTCCCCTAACAAGGAGAATTTGATGGGCAAAAAGACTTTGATAAAGAAAATTATCGGAAGGGAGATCCTGGATTCCAGGGGAAACCCTACGGTTGAGGTGGATGTGATCCTGGAATCAGGGGTGATGGGCAGGGCTAGCGTGCCTAGTGGAGCGTCCACAGGAGAACATGAAGCTGTAGAGCTAAGAGACGGGGACAAGAGCCGCTATTTAGGCAAAGGGGTATTAAAGGCAGTCAGTAATGTTAATAAGGAGCTCAGTTCCGCTCTTACGGGGAAAGACGCCTCAAAGCAAAAACTGATTGATAAGTTAATGATAGATTTGGACGGTACCGAGAATAAATCTCGTCTTGGGGCAAATGCTATCCTGGGTATTTCAATGGCAGCTGCCAAGGCAACCGCCATCCAGAAAAAAATACCGCTTTATAAATACCTGGGCGGAGAAAATGCGAATATTCTGCCTGTTCCGATGATGAATATTTTAAACGGCGGGGCCCACGCTGACAACAATGTGGACCTCCAGGAATTTATGGTAATGCCAAGAGGCGCAGCTTCTTTCAAAGAGGCCTTAAGGATGGGCGCTGAGATATTCCATAACCTGAAAAAGATTTTACATGACAGTAAGCTTTCAACTGCTGTGGGAGATGAAGGCGGATTTGCGCCGGATCTCAAATCCAACGAAGAGGCAATAGAAGTAATATTAAAGGCGATAGACAAGGCAGGGTATAAGGCAGGCAAAGACGTGTTCATTGCCTTGGATCCGGCAGCCAGTTCTTTTTACGAAAATGGCAAGTATATTCTGGAAGCAGAAACTATTCAGGAAAAAAGCGCAGATGATATGGTAAATTTTTACGCAAACTGGGTTTCAAAGTACCCGATTATTTCTATCGAAGACGGTTTGGCTGAGGACGATTGGGATGGCTGGAAGAGTCTTACTAAAAAGATAGGCACTAGTATCCAGCTCGTAGGCGATGATTTGTTTGTTACAAACACAAAGCGCCTTAAAATGGGCATTGCCAAGCATGTTGCAAATTCAATACTCATAAAAGTAAACCAGATAGGCACCCTGACAGAAACAATCGAGGCCATTAAACTTGCGAAGAAAAAGGGCTATACCGCAGTTGTGTCGCATCGTTCAGGCGAGACAGAAGATACTACTATTTCCCATCTGGTAGTCGCGATGGGAACCGGCCAGATTAAGACAGGTTCAGCGTGCAGGACAGACAGGATCTGTAAATACAACGAGCTTTTAAGGATAGAAGAGGATCTGGGCGCAAAAGCAGTATACGACTCTATGCCATGGCCAAAATAATAATCAAGCCTGTACATATAGTAATAGTTGCGGTTATAGGCGCAATCTTTCTCCCTGGATATATAAAGCTTATACAGCTGAAGGTAAGAAATATGCGCCTGGAATCAGAAATTGTCAGGCTGGAAAAAGAAAACATCAAGCTTTACAAGGAAAAGAAGAAGCTGGAAGAAGATATAAATTACGTTGAAAAAGTTGCGCGCGAATCAATGGGTGTCACGAAAAAAGGCGAAATTCCCATCAGGATAGAGCGTTAAAAAGCATTGACACCCGGCAAATGCAAGCTTATAATGCGAAATACAACTGAATAATACTGCGGGGTGGAGCAGTCTGGTAGCTCGTCGGGCTCATAACCCGAAGGTCTTGGGTTCAAATCCCAACCCCGCTACCAAATAGAAGGCGGTTTTCTTAAAAAGAAAGCCGCCTTTTTTATTTAAAGTCACTGGGGAAGCCCGGCTCCCATCATGACATGATTAACACGATGGGAGCCGGGCTTCCCTCATAAGACATAATAGGGAGAAAAAGAGCTTTGAATATGAGCTGGGTTGAATTATAATATTTTAAACCGGAAGGGTGGCTGAGCGGTTGAAAGCGGCGGCCTCGAAAGTCGCTGTGGGCGCAAGCCCACCGGGGGTTCGAATCCCTCCCCTTCCGCCAAGTATTTTATGAAAAATCACGAATATTACATGAGAGAGGCTTTGAAAGAGGCAGTGAAGGCATTTGATGCTGATGAAGTGCCTGTGGGGGCTATTATTGTGCATAAGGGAGAGATAATCGGCAGGGCCCATAATCAGATAAAGATGCTGAAGGATCCGACCGCGCATGCAGAGATTATAGCCATTACACAAGCGGCAAATTTTCTGCAAAACGAAAGGCTGACAGACTGCACTATGTACTCTACGCTTGAACCCTGCAGCATGTGCGCAGGAGCCATGGTTTTAAGCCGCATAGAAAGCCTGATATACGCCGCAAAAGACCCGAAAACCGGCGCTCACGAGTCAGTTTTTAAAATTTTAAACAATAAAAAATTAAACCACAGAGTTAAAGTTAAAAAAGGTATTTTAGAGAAAGAGGTAAGGTCCTTAATAAAAGAGTTTTTCAAGATAAAACGAAATACACCCAGCCTAAACAACTAGAAAACCGATAATGTTGGATTTCTGATTAATATTGATACTCTTCCAGAGGTGTGTTACAATTAACTCCTATAATCCCTAATAATTCGTAAAATCCGGAGAGGTCGCATAGTGGTCGAGTGCGTCGGTTTGCTAAACCGATATACGGTTGAAAAGCTGTATCCAGGGTTCAAATCCCTGCCTCTCCGCCAGTTGGATATTTATTATGAAAATCCGCATTAAAATGCAGGGCGGCCTAATGTTTTTGGGCCTGGGGATGATAATTCTCCTATCTAATTCCGCATTTCCTTATCAGAGGCAGCCGGTTCTGGACGGGATGATGAATGCGTTAGGCATGGGATTGATATTATTCGGTTTTCTATTCCGCATTTCAGCCAGGGGATATAAAGAAGAAAATACTTCAAATGGCAATGCCCTGGTGAAGACCGGGCCGTATGCTGTTATAAGGAATCCGATGTATTTTGGGACATTTATAATAGGCACAGGGGTTGTGGTGATGTTGTTAGAACTTTGGTTATTTTTCTTGTTCGCGGCCGTATTTTTTATGATATATTTTCCGCAGATGAAAAAAGAAGAAAAAGTTCTTTTAGAAAGATTCGGCCAGGAGTATAAAGAATATTGTCAATTGACACCCAAATATTTCCCGAGGTTTGATTATTTATTCAGGCTTAACCAATATGTATCATTAAAGCCTTTTTGGATAAAAAAAGAGATAATATCGTTGGTAACCACAGTACTTGTTGTTATAATGATAGAAACTTGGGAGTACGCCAGATTGTTCTGGCATAAATAATATGAAAGAATTTTTTACAGGGTTAGCGTTTTTGCTATTGGTAGGCGTTTTTGCAAGTCTGGGTTTTTTACTTTTTCCGCTCCTTCTTTTAATAGCCTTTGTCTTGCGCCTCTTGTTAAGCGTCGCTATTCTGGTGTTTTTTATATGGCTATTGGGAAAACTTATTCTTTTTTTAAGCAGGAAATAAATGACATACTTACCTTTTGCGCGAAAATGGCGGCCGCAGGACTTTGACGAAATAATAGGACAGGAGCATATCACCACCACCCTCAAGAATGCTATTTCAATGGAAAGGCTTCATCACGCCTATTTATTCACAGGTCCCAGGGGCATAGGCAAGACCTCTACAGCCAGGATATTCTCCAAAGCCATTAACTGCGAAAAAGGGCCTTCTACAAAGCCGTGCAACGCTTGTCCTACATGCAAGGAAATCACATCCGGCTCCAGCATGGATGTGCTAGAAATAGACGGCGCGTCTAACCGCGGGATAGACGAAATAAGAAATTTGAGAGAGACAGTAAAATTTTCTCCTTCGAAAGGCCATTTTAAGATATATATTATAGATGAAGTGCACATGCTTACCACAGAGGCGTTCAACGCACTTTTAAAGACCCTGGAAGAGCCGCCTATGCATGTGAAATTTATTTTCGCCACCACAGAACCGCACAAGGTTCCTGCGACCATACTCTCCAGGTGCCAGAGGTTTGATTTCAGGCGCATACAGATTAAAGATATCATTGCCAAGCTTCACGAGGTCAGTAAAGTCGAGAGCCTTAATATAGACGAAGACGCATTTTTATATATAGCCAAGGCATCTGACGGCAGCATGCGCGATGCCGAAGGTATACTTGACCAGATAGCGTCTTTTAGTAAAGGCAAGGTGCATCTGAAAGATGTGATAGATTCCCTGGGCATGATAGACCAGGAGACGCTATTTAGAAGCGCAGAACTCGTTATTAATAAAGATACAAAAGCCGGCATCCATCTGGTAGATGAGATTTTAAATTCAGGCAAGGACACAAAACAGTTTCTGCTGGAGTTTCTGGAGCATTTCAGGAACATTATGATAGTTAAATCAGGCATAGTTTCAGATGAAATCATCTGCCTTCCAAAGGATTCCATAGACAGGGTTAAAAAACAGGCGGATTCACTTTCGCAGGGCGATGTATTTTATATTATAAGCATTATTTCCAACGGCCTGAGGATGATAAAACAGCTTATGCCTGAAAGGATAGTCTTTGAGCTCTCTATCATAAAGCTTACGTCCAGGGATTCCATTGCCTCTATAGAAGAGATACTTTCGAAACTACATGCCTCATCCGGCAGTAACGTCAGTGAACCACCTAAGCCTGTTTCATCTCACCCTCTTCACCAGGAAAAAAACTTTTTCAGAAAAATTATGCCTGTTGTTGAAAGCAAAAAGTCAGAAACTTCTAATCCTGCGCCTGCTGCTGACAGTGCCGAGGCGCAGGGGTCAGCCGATATAAACAGGGTAAAGGATGCCTGGCCTATACTTGTAAAAGCAATGGCTGTTAAAAAAATGTCGATTTCTTCATATCTTGCCGAGGGAGAGCCTGATTCCGTAAAAGGAAATACTATAATCATAGGTTTTCCGAAGGATTTGAATTTTCACAGGGAAGTGCTCGAGGAAAAACAAAATAAAGACGCTGTAGAAGAAGCGCTTTCGCAGATAATGGATATGTCCGTAAAGATGAGCTTTATCCCGACTGATAGAAAACAAAAAGAACCCGCAACTGATACTAATGAGATAAAAAACGGGTTGAAGGCCAAGGAGCCTGTTATAGACTCAGCCCTTAATATATTCGGCGGCAGGATTTTCAGGACAACAAAAAGTAACTGAATATGAGCGCTTACACAAAATCAATGCAGGAATTAATAGAATGTTTCAAGAAAATGCCCGGCATAGGAGCGAAGACCGCAGAGAGGATGGCTTTTCATGTGTTGAAAGCGTCCAGTGAAGATATGATAAAGTTTTCTTCTGTGATACGCAAGGTCAAAGAGGATGTGAGATTCTGTAAAATCTGCGGAAACTTAAGCGAAACAGAAACCTGCTCTATCTGTAACGATCCCAGGCGGGATAAAACTATTATATGCGTAGTCGAGGAACCGACGGATTTGATACTCGTAGAAAAATCAGGCAGGTACAAAGGCGTGTATCATGTGCTTTTCGGAGTCATATCCCCGCTTGACGGCATAGGTCCCGAGGAATTAAGGATAAAAGAACTCCTGAGCCGCATTAAACAAGATAAGGTAAAAGAAATAATACTCGCCATGGATTCAAATGCAGAAGGCGAGACCACAGCATTGTATCTTTCAGAGAATATCCAGCCGTTAAAGGTTAAGATAAGCCGCATCGCGTATGGTATCCCTGTAGGCGGAAACCTGGACTATATAGACCAGGCCACTTTGATAAGGGCCCTCGAAGGAAGACTGCCTGTAACAAACTGAGGGAAGCCCGACTCCCGATGGGAATCGGGCTTCCAAGACGCTTAATTTAATCAAACTTGACAAACAAAGGTCAGGATAATACAATAAAAAGACGTTTTCTTAATAGAAAGGTATCTTTATGGCAATGGTAGAAGTTTGCTGGCATGGAAGGGGCGGCCAGGGAGCAAAGACAGCATCCCAGTTTTTAGGAGAGGCAGCTCTTGATATAGGTAAATACATACAGGCGTTTCCTGAGTATGGTCCTGAAAGGGCAGGTGCTCCAATGAAGGCATTTACCCGCATCAGCGATGAGCCTATTTATGTTCATAGCTCTGTCAAAAATCCGGACGTGGTAATAATAATAGACCCTACGCTTCTTGGAGCTGTAAATGTTACAGAAGGCCTGGGAGATGACGGGATCCTGCTTGTAAACACTGATAAATCTCCTGCTGATATCCGCAAAGAAACTGATTTCAAACACGGCAAAGTAGGCACAGTGGATGCCACTAAAATAGCGCTTGAGACTTTAAAAATACCTATGCCCAATATGCCTATGCTCGGAGCTTTCTTAAAAGTGAACAGTATTGTTTCAATAGATGAAGTCAGCGATATAGTAAAGGCAAAGTTTATTAAAAAACTGGGCGAAGAAAAAACCAAGGCAAACATCGAAGGCATAAAAAGGGCATACGCAGAGTTAAAGATAGGATAATTTATGGCTGAAAAGAAAAAGAGCTGGAAAGAGATACCGATAGGCGGATTAATCCTGAAAGCCGGAAACGCCATGGAATACAAAACAGGCGGATGGCGCACATTCAGGCCTGAAAAAAATGACAAAAAATGCATAAATTGCCTTTTCTGCTGGATGTATTGCCCGGATTCTTCTATAAAGGTAGAAGACGGAAAAATGACAGGTTTTGACTATGAGCACTGCAAGGGCTGCGGCATATGCGCGTCAGTCTGCCCTGTAAAATGCATTGATATGAAAAAGGAATAATATGGCACAGACTAAATCCAAAAAGATACCTCTGACAGGCGACCAGGCAGTGGCAACTGCTATGAAGCAGATAGGTCCTGATGTAGTAGCTGCCTACCCTATTACGCCTCAGACTGAAATAGTGATGTATTTCTCAAACTATGTCGCAAACGGCCAGGTCTCGACGGAAATGATACCCGTTGAATCAGAGCACAGTGCCATGAGCGCGTGCGTCGGAGCTTCAGCAGCAGGCGCAAGAACCATGACAGCCACTTCCGCAAACGGCCTTGCGCTTATGTGGGAAATTGTTTATATCGCAGCATCTCTCAGGCTTCCTATAGTCATGCCTGTTGTAAACCGCGCGCTTTCAGGGCCGATTAATATTCACTGTGACCATTCTGATACAATGGGCGCCAGAGATTCAGGTTGGATACAGATTTATTGCGAGAGCGGCCAGGAAGTGTACGAAAACACAATACTTGCCGTGAGGATCGCAGAACATAAAGATATCCTTTTACCTGTAATGATTTGTCAGGATGGTTTCATAACAAGTCACGCCGTAGAAGGCGTCCAATTATTCGAAGACAAATTAGTAAAAGAATTTGTAGGCGAGTACAAAGCAGCTCATCCGCTCCTGGATGTTGAAAATCCCGTGACTTACGGGCCCCTGGACCTGCAGGATTATTATTTTGAGCACAAGAGGCAACAATCAGAGTCTATGAAGGGCGCGCTGAAAATAATGCCGGAATTATTCAAAGAATTCGAAAAAACATTCGGCACAAAATATGATTTTATAGATACCTATAAGTTAGAGGACGCTGATATCGCGTTAATCGCGTTATCATCTACAGCCGGTACAGCAAGAGGAGTTGTTGACGTATTAAGGAAGGAAGGCGTAAAAGCAGGCTTATTAAGGCCCAGGGTTTTCAGGCCGTTTCCCAGAGAAAAGATTCTAGCCGCGCTTAAAAATGTAAAGGCGTTAGCTGTGTTTGACAGGGCAGAATCATTCTCAGCAGAAGGCGGGCCTCTTTATACTGAAATTAAAGCCGCATTATATGATTCAGACATAAAGCCTTTAGTAACAAATTATATATACGGCTTGGGCGGGAGAGACATATTCCCTGATGATATAAAGAAAGTCTATTCTGATCTAGGCGCGGCATTGAAAAATAAAAAGGTTTCTAACCCCATAAATTATTTGGGTTCAAGGGAATAAAATGGCAAATATAAAAGAGTTAGCTAAAATACCGGAACGGCTTTCAGGCGGGCACAGGCTTTGCGCAGGGTGCGGGGCATCAATAGTGGTGCGCCAGGTTTTAATGGGTACTAAAGATTACGTGGTAGCAGGCTCAGCTACGGGCTGCCTGGAAGTGGCCACTACGATATACCCTTTTACAGCATGGAAGATACCTTTTATACATAATGCCTTTGAAAATTCAGCTGCCACGATGAGCGGCGTGGAAACAGCTTACAGGGCGCTTAAGAAAAAAGGCAAAATCACAAAAGAGATAAAGTTTGTAGCGTTCGGCGGAGACGGTGGCACCTACGACATAGGCCTGCAATCTCTTTCAGGCGCATTGGAAAGAGGCCATAAATTTGTTTATGTCTGTTATAATAACGAAGCTTATATGAATACCTCTATTCAGCGTTCAGGAGCTACGCCTAAAGGTGCTGCTACCACAACTACCCCTGTAGGAAAATTTAGCTATGGCAAACATCAGTTTAAAAAAGACCTTACATCAATTGTGGCTGCGCATAGGATTCCTTATGTGGCCCAGGCATCTGCATCAAACTGGAATGACCTTGTTACAAAATCAGAAAAGGCATTTGCGGCAGACGGCCCGGCGTTTTTAAACGTGATCGCTACTTGCCATAGAGGCTGGAGGTTCCCGCAGGAAAAGTCCATAGAGATATCAAAACTGGCTGTTGAAACAGGCGTATGGCCTTTAATAGAAGTAGAAAACGGCGTATGGCGTTTCACTTATAAGCCTAAAGAGAGAAAGCCGGTAATCGAATGGCTCAAATCCCAGGGCCGCTTCAGCCATCTTTTCACAGAAGAAAATAAATCCATTATAGACGAGATTCAGGAGGGCGTAGATGAAAACTGGATACGACTTGAAAATCTTTGCAATTCAACCTGTAAAGTAGCATAATATAAACATACTCCCTGGTAGCTCAATGGTAGTAGCGACTGGCTGTCTTAAAATGGCAGCTTCCACAGGTAACTGTGGTCGAAAATTGGGTGAATTCAGGAAACCCTAAAGCGAAAGCCAAGGCAATCCTGAGCGAAACTCGCTGAATGATATATATTAGGTAAGCGAGAACGTGCAGAGACTAAGGGATGAGGATATCAACCGATAAGCCCTATTAGCGCCCAACATCCTAGAAATAGGATGATGAGATAGTCCAGACCTGATATAAATATCAGGATTAACTGTAACCAGTAGGTTGCTGGTTCGAGTCCAGCCCAGGGAGCCACTAAAACATAACCCTCTGTAGCTAAAATAGTTGCGGAGGGTTTTGTTTTGGAGTAGAATATATTTACAAAAAAGGAGGCAGATATGGAAACCTCGGTATTTATTGCTAGGATTTTTGGTCTGTGTTATCTGATTATGGGAGCAGGTTTTTTGTTTAATCGGAAGGCCTTTCGGCAAGTAATGGAAGATTTCTGCAAAAATGCAGCCGTGGTCTTTTATGGTGGGTTGCTTGCACTTGTTATTGGAGTTGTAATTATCTTAACCCATAATGTGTGGGTAGCTAACTGGA
>JAHJGB010000115.1 GCA_018824725.1 Candidatus Omnitrophota bacterium | reverse complement strand
CGTTGGGATCGTCAATGGAGAGAAATGCCTGGACCTGAATTACGCAGAGGATTCAGGCGCTGAAGTGGATATGAATATTATCATGACAGGCGCTGAAAAAATGGTTGAAGTCCAGGGTACGGCTGAGAAAAAACCTTTTTCTGCAAAGGATCTGAACGATCTTATAAGCCTTGCCAAGAGCGGCATAGATGACCTGATAGGCCTTCAGAAAAAATTAATCAAGTTATAATATGGACTTAGTCGTAGCTACCAGAAATAAAGATAAACTGAGAGAGATAAAAACGCTTCTTAAAGGCATTCGTGTAAGGGTTTTTTCTCTGGATTCATTTAAGGGTGTTCCTGAAGTAATAGAGGACGGGAAAACCCTGGAAGATAATGCTATAAAAAAAGCTGTTCAGGTTTCGAAATTTCTTAAAAAATTCGCAGTGGCGGATGATTCAGGCCTGGAGGCCGAGTATTTAAACAGCGATCCGGGGGTGTATTCCGCGAGATTTTCCGGAAAAGGTGCTACCTATAAAACCAATAATGAAAAACTGCTGGAGCTTTTAAAAGGCATGCCTCTTTCCAAAAGAAAAGCCTGTTTCAGATGCGTGATAGCTGTTGCGGATAAAGGCAAGATTATCGGGGTGGCTGAAGGCAGGTGCTGCGGAAAAATAGGTTTTGAATCAAAAGGTGATAATGGTTTTGGATACGACCCTGTCTTTATACCAAACGGTTTCAAAAAGACTTTTGCCCAGATAAGCGCTTCCCGGAAAAATAATATAAGCCACAGATCCATTGCCCTTAAAAAGGCAAAAAGTATTATCTCAAACCATCTATCGCTTTTTCGATAGTTTTTTTCACCTTATTAAGGATATTGCCTATTCCTACCGGCGTCACTGTAAATACAGGGTCTCTTGTAGTGCCTGTGACTTTTATATTTCCTATAAACCAGCCTGCGCTTTCCAATAAAATACTGGATATTTTAGAAAGCCACGCAGATTCCTGTATCAGTTCTTTTCTCAGCCTTATTTTTATTGTCGCGTCCACTGTATCGTCAAATCCGAGGTTTCCTTTTATGGCCAGTTCCATTTCTTTACTGACCAACTTGAAGTTATCAGTATAAAAACGGCTGTTTTTTATCTGCAATGCCCCAAATGCGTCCGTAAATACCATCTCTTTTAAATTTGGGATGAATAAAGCTGTGCCGATGCCCTTAAATAAGGTAGATTCCCACAAGTTTGCATTTTTTATCTCGACCCATGATTTACCGTACAGGGCGTTTGTCACGCCTATGGCGCCTTTAAGTTTTATATTTGCGTTGCAGGCTCCGCTCACTTCTTTTTTTACCAGGCTGGACTTGGTAGAAAACTCATAGACATCCATGTTATTGATGTTTGCGTTAACGGAAAAAGGCGGCATGGGATTATCCAGGTCTATGTAGCTGTCCATCTGGAAAGCGCCTTTATACAATTCAGCTGTAAGATGGTAAAAATAAAGCTTGTCTCCCACCAGCGCCACTTCAGAATTGATGCCGATGAATTGATATTTATCTGTTTTTATAAAAGGCGCGATAATCTTCCCGCGGATTTCTGTCTTGCCCCGGTTGTTTACTATGCTTGATTTTGCTACCAGCAGTACGTTCGGCGAAGTGATAGTGATGTCCAATAGATCTGTAGAGGCCTCGCCCTTTTTTAAATGGAGCTTTTTATGCAATCTTATGGTGCCATAAAGAGTTCTGAAATCTTCTATATAGGGCACATCTCTGAGCCTGTATTTTATCAAAAGGTCGCTGGTCCTGAAATTATATGTTCCTGTGGCGTCTATCTTTGCCTTGAAGTTTTTAGTCGGGGATAACTCGCTTCGGAATCTTAGATTCTTTTCAAATATCAGGGCTTTAATGGAAGGCCTTATTTTCAGCTCTTTGAAGTGATACAAAGGGTGCTCGTTTGTAACGTTCCATATCATAAGGTCTTTTATTGCAATGCCTTTAAAGGTAGAACAGGACAGGGCCCCTATCTCAACCTTTCTTTTAAGGATAACAGTTAGTTTTTCCTGCAAGATAGGCTTTCCCATTGTGCACAGGAAAATATTTAACAAAGAAAACACGAGCACTGTCAGGCAAGCCAGTATTATCAAGAGACTTAATGGTATATTTTTTCTACGCATAGGGCATATTATATACATATATGGCCTATTATTCAACCCAAATATATTGACTTTGACGTATATAGTTGGTAAAATCAAAAATTACGCGGGGCGTGGCTCAGTTGGCTAGAGCACCTGCTTTGGGAGCAGGGGGTCGCTGGTTCAAGTCCAGCCGCCCCGACCATATAGATTATTATGAAACGTCCCTGTAGCTCAGTTGGATAGAGCATTTGCCTTCTAAGCAAAGGGTCGCCTGTTCGAATCAGGCCAGGGACGCCAAATTTGCGAAGCAAATTTGATACTGAGGCAGCGTAAAGAAATGCGAGCCAAGCGAGTATTTTAGCTGCCGAAGTACCTTCAAAACGTTTAATCAATGAAGCCCTTTTTCAAAAAAACTATATATATAGCAGCTATAGTTATTATAATAGCGCTGATTTTCCTGGGATATACTTATACTGCCGGGAATCTGAAATTTTTTGTAACAAAGGAACTTGAAAAAAGTTTCGGGGCAAAGCTTTCCATCGCTCATATGAGGATGAGTTTTCCGCTTTGCCTTCAGCTGAAGGGCGTAAAGATAAACGATACGATAACTATCGCAAAGGTATATATCTATCCGAGCCCTGCGTCTGCATTTTTG
>JAHJGB010000114.1 GCA_018824725.1 Candidatus Omnitrophota bacterium | reverse complement strand
GGCAGTGCGCCTCGCGTGTCTTGGAGGATTAAAGCAGATAGAAGCGGCTAAAAAGATGAAGATTTCCCGGCCGACATTTTCCAGGATTATATCTTCGGCTCATACTAAGATAGCGGATGGACTAGTGAACATCAAGGCTATACGCATTGAAGGAGGATGCTGTAAGGTAAGAGGGGGGAGCTAAAAATGAAAGAATGGAAAAAGTTTCTTTATATATTAGTGGCGTTTCTGGCATGTTTTTATCTGCCGGTAGAAAATCTGCGTTTTACGAACGCTGTTTTTGAAGCGCTGGCTCTGGTTAAGTGGTACGCTCGGGAGCATGTGCTCTTGTGTCTAGTCCCTGCGTTCTTTATAGCGGGCGCAATATCGGTATTTGTCAGTCAAGCATCGGTTATGAAGTATTTTGGCGCTAAGGCAAATAGGTTTCTTTCATATAGCGTGGCGTCAGTTTCGGGAACAATACTGGCAGTCTGCTCTTGCACTGTTCTGCCGTTATTCTCAAGTATCTACAAAAGAGGGGCAGGACTCGGACCCGCGATCGCTTTTCTATATTCAGGGCCTGCGATAAATGTTTTGGCGATTATTATGACTGCCAGGATCCTTGGCTGGCAGTTAGGCGTAGCTCGTGCAGTGGGGGCGGTATTATTTAGCGTTGTTATCGGCTTATTGATGCACCTAATATTTCTTAAAGAAGAAAGAGCGCGTCATACTAACGGCGATTTAGCGATTGGCGAGATAAAGGAAACCCGACCTTTATGGCAGAATATAATATACTTTTTCTCTATGATTGCGGTGCTTGTCTTTGCTAACTGGGGGAAGCCTTTAGTCGGGGATACAGGAGTTTGGCCGCTTCTCTATACCTATAAATGGTGGATTACCGGGTTTTTCCTGATTGTACTGGCTCTTAGTTTGATTAACTGGTTTAAAAAAGATGAACTTAAAGATTGGACTAGCGCTACATGGGCTTTTAGCTTACAGATTCTTCCTCTATTACTCGGCGGAGTATTGGTATCAGGTTTTCTTTTAGGTAGAGTCGGCCATGAAGGAGTTATTCCTTCTCGGTTTATAATGGCGCTTGTAGGAGGCAATTCTCTATGGGCGAATTTCTTCTCATCAGTTGTGGCGGCATTTATGTATTTTGCCACACTTACCGAGGTGCCGATATTACAGGGTTTGATTGGTTCCGGCATGGGTAAAGGCCCGGCGCTGACGCTACTTTTGGCCGGGCCTGCCTTAAGTCTTCCAAGTATGCTAGTTATTCGTAATATTATTGGCACCAAGAAAACAGCGGTATATGTGAGTTTAGTAATAGTCATGGCGACAATTTGTGGGATGATTTTTGGCTGGATTGTTAAATGAAAAGGGATATGTGAAAAAGAATAGAAAAGATATTAAAGAATATGTGAAAGAAGGCTATGGAAGAATTGCGCAGCAAGAAGGTTTGTGTTGTCCGACATCGTCTTGTTGCGGAAGCACAAATCAAGCGCAGGATATAAGTAAGGCAGTTGGTTATAGCGATAGTGAAATGAGCGCTGTTCCGGAAGGCGCGAATTTAGGCCTTGGCTGCGGGAATCCTGTAGCTATCGCATCGCTTAAAGAAGGCGAGGCTGTGCTTGATCTTGGAAGCGGCGCCGGATTTGATGCCTTTCTTGCTTCGCCTCGGGTAGGGGAAAAAGGCCGGGTCATAGGCGTTGATATGACACCAGAAATGATCAAAAAGGCCTGTGCGAATGCAAAGAAAGGAAATTACCGAAACGTCGAATTCAGGCTTGGCGAGATAGAAAAACTGCCAGTCGAAGATAATTTTGTAGATGTAATTATATCAAACTGCGTAATCAATCTCTCTCCTGACAAGAGAAGCGTATTTAAGGAAGCTTTCCGCGTCTTAAAGCCGGGGGGCAGGCTTATGGTGTCCGATCTTGTTCTAGTAAAAGATTTACCGGATGCAATTAAGGAATCGATTGAGGCATACGTGGGGTGTCTGGCCGGGGCCGTGATGAAAAATGAGTATATTCGCTTTATTGAAAATGCGGGTTTTAAGGATATAAAAATCATAAACCAGAGTAATTATCCGGTTGATGCAATGGTGTGCGATAAGGGTATAAACAATATAGCGGATTCAGTCGTAAGCATAAAAATTCATGCGATTAAATCGGCTAACTAAAGGAGCAAAAATGAAAATAGAGATTTTAGGTGTTGGTTGTTATAAGTGCAAACAATTAACCGTGAATGCCGAGGCAGCGGTCAAAGAGCTGAATATCATAGCCGAGATTTCCAAGGTGACGGATATCGACAAAATCACAGAATACGGCGTGATGATGACTCCGGCGCTTGCGGTAGACGGAACAGTGATTTCAGCGGGCAAGGTTTTAAGCAAAGACGAAATAAAAAGGTTTATCTCAAAATAGGAGGTGTTTAGATGGCTCAAAATAGTTGCATGTGCCAAGAGGCCGGGGTATTAGTTTTTTCATGCTCCGGGGTGGCGGATGTCGGAGAAATTACTGACCGCGTGGCAAGAAAAATAGCCAAATGCGGACAGGCAAAGATGTTTTGCCTTGCCGGAATAGGCGCGCATGTAAGCGTCATGATTGAATCCGCGAAAGCAGCTAAGAAAATAGTCGCTATTGACGGTTGTCCTGTTTCTTGTGCGAAAAAGACACTGGAACACGCCGGTTTTAACGTTATAGCGCATAACCTTAAAAATATGGGGTTTGAAAAAGGCAAAACAAAAGTCAATGAAGCGAATATCGAAAAAATAGCTTCAATAATTACAGGAGGCAAGGTTGAAAAGAATATTTCTAATTCTTCTAGCTGCTACTCTTCTTAACCAAAGCGTTTTATTTGGAGAGGATGTTACTGTGTCTAAACCGCAAAAGACGGATTATGTGAGGGCTTATTATTTTCACGGCGATTTCAGGTGTTTAAATTGCCATAAGATAGAACAGTATTCCAAAGAAGCGGTTGATAGATATTTTGCCAGAGAAATTGCCTCAGGCGAGCTGGAATACAAGGTAATCAATATTGATAAAAAAGGCAACGGGCATTTCGCAGAGGATTATAAACTTTACACCAAATCGCTTGTTATTTCAAAGATAAAAGACGGCAGGGAAGTGGAGTATAAAAATCTTGAGAAGGTCTGGAATTATTTAGGCGATAAAGAAGCATTTTATAATTACGTGAAGGAAGAAGTAACAAAATTTTTAGAGGAGAATAAATGACACTCTTCTTAACCGGTTTTTTATCAGCCCTGTGGCTTGGGATATTGACTTCTATAAGTCCGTGTCCCCTTGCGACTAATATCGCCGCGATATCTTTTCTTTCAAAGCGCATCACTAATCCGATTTTTGTTTTTCTTGCAGGATTAGCTTATACGCTTGGAAGGATGTTTTCTTACGCTATCCTAGGGTTACTCATTATTAAGTCAGTCCTGGCGATTCCGGAATCCGCGCAATTTCTCCAGAAGTATGTAGTTAAAGCTATGGGCCCTATACTGATACTTACAGGCCTTGTTGTGCTGAAAGTAATTAAATTAAAATTTTTCCGCCTTACTCTTTCAGAAAAACACCGCAATGCCCTTATTGAAGCTGGCGGCCCGGGAGCGTTTATCCTGGGAGCATTTTTCGCGCTTGCGTTCTGCCCTATATCCGCGGCGTTATTTTTCGGAAGCCTTATCCCGCTTGCGCTCAGTCATAAGATGGGCTTTATTATGCCGGTTATCTACGGTATCGGGACAGGCCTGCCGGTATTATTTTTCGCGGTAGCCATAGCTATAGGTGTCAGTTCGCT
>JAHJGB010000113.1 GCA_018824725.1 Candidatus Omnitrophota bacterium | reverse complement strand
TGATTTCCGCGTGCTGGTGAGGCTGAAAGAAATTTACAACCCTTTCAATAGTATGGGATGTGCTTATGGTATGCAGATTTGCTATCACGAGCTGTCCGGTTTCAGCGGCCGTAAGCGCGGTTGACATGACATCCGCCGTCCTTATATCTCCTATAAATATGATATCGGGCGTTTGAAGCATGCTATATTCTAAAGCCTTATGAAAACTTTCGGTATCTATCTTGATTTCTCTCTGGCTTATTATTGACCTTTTATCCTGGAATAAAAATTCTATAGGATCTTCGAGCGTAATAATATGTTTTGCCATATTTTTATTTATGTATTCTATCATGCTGGCCACAGTGGTAGATTTTCCGCTGCCTGTAGTACCTGTTATAAGGACAAGGCCGCGTTTTTCATTACACCAGTTTTCAAGCACTTTTACAGGTAGGTTCAGCTCTTCAAATGTTTGGATCTGAGTATTTATAGCGCGTATAACCAGAACAGGTGTCCCCCTCTGCTGGAAGATAGTAGCTCTGAAACGGCCTAGGTCTTTTACTCCAAAACAAATAACATTCTCTCTCTGATCTTTATACATGTGCTTCTGGCCTCTGGTAATAACATCACCTACCAAGGCCTCCAAATCGTGTTCGTCCAGCGCGTCCCCTTCTTTGAAAAGTTCGCCGTTTATCCTCAGGCAAACAGGGCTGCCTGCCTTAAGAATAACGTCTGAAGCTTTCCTGTTAAACATCTCTTTTAATATATTAGTCAATTCCATGGGACAGCCCCTTTCTTAACTGGCGGACCCGACAGCAATCGAATCGTACTGCCCTTCAAGAACCCAACAGTACGAATTGGTATCACTGGCGGAGAGGCAGGGATTCGAACCCTGGGTACCTTTCGGTACACACGCTCTCCAGGCGTGCGCGCTAAACCGGGCTACGCGACCTCTCCGAATTTATGAAATAAATTCGATCCTGAAGCGCCGTCAAATAATGCGACAAATGGGGCATTATAGGCGCTGAAGGACCTTAAAAATTTACAAAAATAGCTGTTTCCAAAACGACCAGTAAAAAAACTTTGTTTTCACGTAAACGCTGGATATAAAATCTATAAAAGACACTTCTCTGAATAAAAGGCTTATTATAAGAAAAGCTATAACCAGATTAACGATATAAATAAAAGATATTGAGGACAGATACCCGGCCTTTACAAGGTCTGACTGCTTATCTCTCATTGACTCTGCTGTATAAGCCAGATGAAACATCAGGGTAAAGCCTATCAGGAATATAAATGTGCCGGAATACCCTGTTATATCAATAGAAAAAGATAGAATAAAATAAATTATGGCTACCAGAACAGTATACACAGGCAATAGATACGGCGCAAGAATCACAAAAAAATTAGGCGTTGTGGTTTTTACGCTGCCTTGTTTGCCGGATACTTTCATATTGCTTGCTTTGCCTCCGGAGCAAAATGTGGCAAATGCGTGCATACACTCATGGCCGAATACATATAAAAAATCCAGCCTGAATAACAATAGATGCACAACAGAATATAAAAGCGCCCCGAGGATAAAATATAATCCTGATTTTGAGACATCTTTTATGGAAAATATCCCGTCATAGAAACTAAGTGTGACTATAACGCAGATAGGGATAAGCAATATGCTTATAAAAAGCCGCAATATTCTCATCTTTTTACTCCTTTGTAATCTTTTCCCTGCCGCCCATGTACGGCCTTAAGGCTTCCGGAATAATGACACTTCCGTCTTCTTGCTGATAATTCTCAAGTATGCATACAACTGTCCTGGCCATTGCAACGCCTGAACCATTCAGCGTATGGACATACTCTAATTTTTTATCTTTTGTCCTGTACTTTATATTAGTTCTGCGCGCTTGAAAATCCGTAAAATTGCTGCAGCTTGAAACCTCCAGATTTTTCTCTATACCAGGCGCCCATGCTTCAATATCGTAACACTTGCTAGCTGCAAAACTCATATCTCCCGTTGAGAGCATGACAACTCTATAGGGCAGGCCTAATTTTTGAAGAACTGCTTCTGCATTACCCAATAGTTTCTCCAGTTCATCAAAAGATGTTTCAGGTTTTACAAATTTCACGAGTTCTACTTTGTCAAACTGATGAACACGCATCAGGCCCTTGGTATCTTTGCCATAAGATCCTGCCTCGCGCCTGAAACAGGCAGTATACGCAGTGTAATATTTCGGCAATTCTGACTCATCAAGAACTTCATCCCTGTGAATATTAGTAACAGGGACCTCTGCCGTAGGTATAAGAAAAAGGTCATCATCTTTTAACTTATACATATCTTCTTCAAGTTTTGGCAGTTGCCCTGTACCTGTCATACTGGCCCTATTAACAAGAAATGGAGGAAAGATTTCCTTATATCCATGTTGAGTTGTGTGAAGATCCAGCATAAAATTGATAAGCGCTCTTTCAAGTAATGCCCCCAGTCCTTTAAAAAGGCAAAACCCTGATCCTGATATTTTTGAAGATCTTGGAAAATCAAGTATATCCAGGTCTTCGCCTATTTCCATATGGGTCTTTGGCTTAAAATCAAACTTTTTTATATTACCCCAAGTCTTAACTTCTTTATTGTTTTCAAGACTGCCTATAGGTATAGAATTATGGGGTATATTTGGGATATAAAGCAATAAATTGCCTATTTTTTTATCAATTCCCTCCACTTTATTATCTAAATCATCTACTTTTTGGGATAATACCTTCATTTTATCAATAATGGCTTTATCTGGCTTGCCTTTCTTAGAAATAGCATTTCTTTCTGCCTTGAGACTTTCTACTTCTACTAGAATCTTTCTTCTTTCAGTATCCAGATCAAGAACCTCATTGATATCAAGTTTAAGATTTCTATTCTTTATAGTAGTCTTTACTATATCAGGATTTTCTCTTATAAATTTAATATCTAACATACACCTCTCCTTTAACCTTTGATAACTCCGAGCGGACGCATGCGAGCTACCTTTACAGACAACCCTGCGCCATGCACCACATCCACAACCTCATTTACATCTTTATATGCCTCCGGCGCTTCTTCTGCCAGAGTGCCTCTTGTCTTTGCCCTAATTATTATACCACTTTTATTAAAAAGTTCCTTATCAATCTGTCTTCCATGGCAAGCCTTGATAGCGCTTGAGCGGGAAAGGCATCTGCCTGCGCCATGGCACGTGCTGCCAAAAGTTTCTTGCATAGCACCCGGTGCGCCCGCGAGTACATAAGAAACTGTCCCCATGTCTCCGGGGATAATAACAGGCTGGCCTGCTTGTTTGTATTGCTCCGGTAAATCAACATGGCCAGGAGGAAATGCGCGGGTAGCGCCTTTTCTATGCACGCATAAAAGTTTTTCTTTGCCTTCTACTTTATGTTTTTCCATTTTCGCAATATTATGCGCTACGTCGTAAACAAGCCTTAACCCAAGCGCGCTCCAGCTTTTATTAAACACCTTTTCAAAGACACCCCTTGTCAAATGCATGAGACACTGCCTGTTTGTCCACGCGTAATTCGCAGCGCATTTCATGCCTCCTAAATAAGCGCGGCCCTCAGGAGAATTTACAGGAGCGCACGCTAACTGCCTGTCAGGTACGCTTATCTTATATCTATCTAAACATCCCACCATGCTTTTTACATAATCATCGCATATCTGATAACCAAGGCCTCTTGAGCCTGAGTGAATCATCATTGTGACCTGGCCTTTAAATAAACCGAATGCGTCTGCTTTTTTCTCATCATAAATTTCGTCTATGACTTGTATTTCTAAAAAATGATTTCCCGAGCCGAGCGTGCCGGATTGATCCTTACCTCTCTCGTAAGCCCTCTTTGAAACCTTTGAAGGGTCAGCGCCTTCTATCGCCCCTTTGTCTTCTGTGAATTCCAGGTCTTCTTTTACGCCATAACCTTTTTTCACCGCCCACATAGCACCTTTTAAAAAAATCTCTTCTTCATCTTTGGCGCTGGCCCTTATGTCTCCGCTCGACCCAACCCCGGAAGGAACATTATTGAACAACGAATTAACAAGCGTTTCCAGCCTGGGTTTTAAATCATCCAGCATTAAATCGCTTCGTACAAGCCTGACTCCGCAATTGATGTCATACCCGACTCCTCCTGGAGAAATTACACCTCCATTATCAGGGTCTGTGGCTGCAACCCCGCCTATAGAAAAACCATACCCCCAGTGGATATCAGGCATGGCAAGGGAGTATTTTACTATGCCGGGCAAAAATGCTACATTTGCCACTTGTTCCAAGGCTTTGTCATTAAGAATTCCGGGGAGAAGCGACTCGCTTGCGTAAATAAGGCCTGGGACTCTCATCCCAGGTTTATAGGTTTGTGGGATTTTCCAGCGAAAATGGTCGAGCTTTTCTAATTTACCATCGAAGGCCTGGGCCATAGTTAAACATCGAAAATAATAGTGCAGCTAAAGCCATCTACATCTTCTTCTATTTTAAGATTATGAAAAGTAACTGCCTTGATTTCTGTATAGATATTGCTCTGGTAAAGGTCTATATTAATACCGCTCGCTTCGGCTTTTAGACCGCTGTCATTTAAACTAAGTATCCTGAAATCGTTGAAATATATTTTCTCTCTATTAAAGATGTACAGGAGTTCTGACAACCAGCTGACAAGGATCTCTTCATAATTGTCCCTGTTTTTATAAATTTCTATCTTTTTTTCAACCTTTGAGCCTTGGGCTTTGTAACCTTCCCCGGCTATAACACAAAACATTCCCCTGGCTGCGTTCTCAAATAATTCAGTAAGGGTAGAACCTCGCACCTTTATCCCTACATCAGCGGTATGCTCAATAAGTTCGAAAGGCTTCATAAAAAATTGGTGAGCCGCCCGCGACTTGAACGCGGCACACCCACATTAAAAGTGTGGTGCTCTACCAGATGAGCTAGCGGCCCACTTATTCAATCTACACCAATTCTTTTTCTTTGGTTATCAGGAGTTCATCTATCTTTTTTGTATATTTCTCTGTCAGCTTCTGTATGTCGTCGTGACTTTTAAATTTAGCATCCTCTGGAATCTGCTTGGATGACTCCAGCTTATCAACAGCGGCAATCGAGTCCCTCCTAACAGTCCTTATGGAGACTCTTCCCTGTTCCGCCAATCTATGCAATATTTTTTTAAGCTCTTCTATCCTTTCCGTTGTCAGTGTGGGGATAGATATCCTTATAAGTTTCCCATCATTAACAGGCGTGATACCGAGTTCTGATTTCAATATCGCTTTTTCAATGGCCTGTATATTAGACTGATCCCATGGGTGTATGGTTATGAGCCTCGGTTCAGGCACTGATATGGTCCCCACCTGCTTCATAGGCATGTGAGTGCCGTAGCATTCCACCATGATGCCTTCGACTATGCTGGGATTTGCCCGGCCTGTCCGAATCTCTGAAAATTCCCTTAAAGTAGAATCGACTGCCTTCTTAAGCTTTTCCTCTGTATCGTGTATAAGTTTTTGCAACGGCTCCATAGGTTACCTCCTTTTTACAAGCGAAGCATCAATAAACGATAGTCCCTATTTTATCGCCCAGTAAAACCCTTTTTATATTGCCTTTTGTCGTGAGATCAAAGACTATGATAGGAAGCTTATTATCCATGCAAAGGCTTACTGCGGTAGCGTCCATGACCTTAAGGCCTTTTTTAAGGACCTGTATATATTTAAGGGCTTTGAACTTCTTGGCGGATTTATCTTTTTTGGGATCTGCGGAATATACGCCGTCGACTTTTGTAGCTTTAAGTATAACATCAGCTCCTATCTCAATCGCCCTCAGGCTTGCTGCTGTATCAGTGGAAAAATACGGATTCCCTGTCCCTGCCACAAATATAACCACCCTGTTTTTTTCAAGATGCCTTATAGCCTTTCTTCTTATGTACGGTTCTGCCAGCTCCTGCATGTCAATGGCTGTCTGGACACGCGTAAAAACCCCTGCCTTTTCAAGGCTGTCCTGCAAGGCCAAACCATTTATAACAGTGGCGAGCATGCCCATGTAATCAGCAGTAGTCCTGTCAACACCCTGGCCCTCGGCAGTAGCGCCCCTGTAGATATTGCCGCCGCCTATAACAATGGCAATTTGCGTGCCAAGCTTTTTAACATCCTTTATCTCTTCAGCAATAGAGCGGGTTACCTCAGGGTCTATGCCATATCCTCTTTGCCCCTGCAGCACCTCTCCGCTCATCTTTAGCACAACTCTTTTATAGACAGGTTTTTTATGCGTCATTTTATATCTTCGCCCACCTGAAATCTCACGTACCTGCGGATCACTATGTTTTCGCCTATTTTTCCTATAAGCTCATTCAGGTAATCTTTTATGGTTTTCTTATCATCCTTGACAAAAGGCTGGTCCAAGAGGCATACCTCTGAATAAAACTTTTCCAGTTTGCCTTGGACTATCTTTTCAAGGACATTTTCCGGCTTATTCTTAACTGTTTCTTTCAAAACGCTTTTTTCTTTTTCCAGGATATGGCTAGGCACTTCTTCGCGGGAAATATAGCTGGGGGACGTGGCTGCGATATGCATAGCAACATCCTTCACAAACTGCTTGAAGTCTTCGTTTCTGGCTACAAAATCAGTCTCGCAATTCACTTCCAGAAGAACGCCAAGCTTACTGTTCGAATGTATATATGAGCCAATAACGCCCTCCTTGGCGCATCTCCCGGCTTTTTTAAGCGCCACTATCTGGCCCCTTTTTCTCAATATATCAACTGCTGTTTCCAGGTCTCCGTTAGACTCTTCCAGCGCCTTTTTGCAATCCATCATGGGCGCATTGGTTTTTTCCCTTAACTTCTTTATCAGATCTGTTGCTATTGCCATTTTAATATCCCTCTTTCTATTTTATTCGCTTTTTGGAAATTGCGGTTTATAACTTTTTTTCTTAACAGGCTTTATCCTTTTTTCATCTTTATCTTTAACAGGAACTTCTTTTATCGCCTCAACAAGCTTTTCAGATTTTTCCTTATCCTTGATTTCCTTTGTGTCTTCTTCTTCCTGGAGCCTTGCTAATTCCGCGATATTGGTTTCATCAAACTGTTTTTTGCCTTCCACTATGCTATCTGTAATCAGCCCCGTCAAGAGTTTGATTGACCGCATCGCGTCGTCATTAGCGGGTATGGGGTAATCAATCAGGTCCGGATCCGCGTTTGTATCTATTATCGCCACTATGGGTATGCCGAGCTTCCTGGCTTCTTTTACGGCAATATCCTCTTTTTTAGCGTCCACAATAAAGAGCGCCCCGGGCATCTTTTTCATGCTGACTATACCCTGCAGATTCTTTTTCAATTTATCCATCTCTTTTGTGAGTATGGCCTTTTCCTTTTTGGTAATGGCTTCGAATGTCCCGTCCTTCTGCATAGCCTCGATTGACTCCAGGCGCTTGATGCTATTGCGGATAGTCTTGAAATTGGTCAGGGTACCACCCAGCCATCTATCTTTTATGTAGTACATGCCTGAGCGCTGGGCCTCTGCTAATATAAGGTCCTGAGCCTGGCGCTTTGTGCCTACAAAAAGCACTGTCTCCCCTTTTGACGCAATGTCTTTTACAAAATCCCTTGCCATATTCAGGAAAACCACGGTCTTTTCAAGGTCTATTATATAGATATTGCTCCTCTCTCCGAATATAAACTTCTTCATTTTAGGATTCCATCTCGACACATGATGGCCGAAATGAACCCCTGCTTCCAGCAATTGTTTAATTAACTCTGTGTCCACATTTCCTCCCAAAATTTTGTGAAACAAAATTTTGATCCCGAGCGGCTCTATTTTTACATCATGTCGCGAGGGACTCTTGTCTCATAGATATAGTTTAGACCGGATATTATATAATATAAAGCCTTTTATTTCAAGCTATTTTTCACTTCAGAGCCATGATGGAAGTCCGACTCCCATCATCCCATGATGGGAGTCGGACTTCCATCAGTATGCCGTGTTATTTTTCACTTCGGCCTGGACCTAAACTGAAGCTCATAGAGGTGCTTGTAAACGCCAGATTTTTGCAATAATTCGGCATGAGTGCCTATCTCTATGATCCTTCCTGCTTCAAAAACCGCTATTTTATCGGCATGCTCAACTGTAGAAAGCCTGTGTGCGATTACAAATACGGTCCTATTGGCCATAAGCCTGTTAATCGCCTCCTGAACAAGCTTTTCAGATTCAGTGTCCAGCTGGCTCGTGGCTTCATCCAATATCAGTATGGGAGGGTCTTTAAAAAGCGCCCTGGCAATAGCCACCCTTTGCTTTTCTCCGCCTGATAATTTAATTCCCCTGTCGCCAACGACGGTCTCGTAATTTTTCGGCATTTTCATTATAAAATCATGGGCATTTGCCGCCTTTGCAGCCTCTATGACATCATCCAGCAAAGCATCTGGTTTCCCAAACGCAATATTATTCCTGACAGTATCGTTAAAAAGTATTGTTTCCTGGCTGACAATGCCTATGTGGCCTCGCAAAGATTCCACTGTAAAATCCCGTATATCCTTTCCATCAATAAGAATAGCGCCTTTATCAGGGTCGTAAAACCTAGGCAATAAACTCACAAACGTGGTCTTACCTGTCCCGCTCATGCCAACCATGGCAAGAACCTTGCCTTTCGCGAGCTTGATATTTATTCCATCCAATATGATCCTGTCCTTATTATATGAGAAATTTATATTTTTGAATTCTATTGAATCATTGAAATGGCTGAGTTCTAGCACCTCGGGTTTATTTTTTATTGTTATCTCCCTGTCCAGTATATTAAAAACCCTTGTTATCGCAGACATTGCCTGCAGGTTGATGCCGTATAATCTCGAAAGCCGCTTGAGCGGCTTTAAAAGAGAAAGCAAAGCTGCAAGAAACGCTATAAACGCTCCTGCGCTAAGCCTGCCCTCTATAACTTCTTTCCCGCCGCACCATAAAACCACTCCCATGCACAGTATGCCGACAAATTCACCCAGCGGGCTTATGATAGCTATGCGCTTTACTGATTTAATCATCATTTTATAATAACGGTTATTAAAGGCCTTGAATCTTTCTTTCTGATACTGTTCTGCGGAGAAAGATTTGACTATGCCTATGCCGTATATGGTCTCAAAAAGCAGCGAATTTATATCAGACATGCTTTCCTGGGTAGAGGTGCTTATTTTCCTGAGCTTATTCCCTATCTTTACAACAGGAAATATTATCAGAGGAAAGATAACCACTGTAACCAATACAAGCCACCACGATATTGAAAAATAAACCTTTATCCAGATTAAAATCACCACATAAATCAGAAGCTGTATCGGCTGCCATAAAAGGTCTGTGAGCCCTTCTGTAATAGAGTTCACTATTATCCCTACGTCAAATGTGACCCTTGAGACAAGTTCGCCTGTTTTTACGCTTGAATAAAAATCGTTTGAGAGTTTTAATAGCTTTTCATATATGGCCTGCCTTACGTCTTTTAAAACTGACTGGCCTAGCTGGTTCATAAAGCATGTTTGGAAAAATAAAAACGTCTCCTTTATAAAAAATAAGATCGACACTATTATGACCACCCAGTTCAATAATAATCCCTTTGGCATGCCATTTATCTTATCTATAATATGGAGTAAAATATCTGGCGCGTGCGTAGTCCCGGGCAATGCTATATTTTTCCCTGAAAGGATATTATCCACTACGGGTATTATCATGCCCAGAGACACCCCGGCTAAGCTGGAAGACAAAATCATGCAGACAATCGCAAGGACCATTACCCACAGATGAGGTTTGACAAATTTCAGAAAACGGATATATTCAGCCATATTGCTGCTTATTTTATCACTCTGATTGACTTTTAGCAAGGTATTTGCTACCATTGAAATATGGGAAAAATCAGGGTTGGAGTGGTGGGCCTGGGCAGGTTAGGGGCCATACATGCCAAGATATATTCAACATTAGAAAATACAGAACTTTGCGGTATATGCGATATTGATGAAAATACAGCCAGAAATACCGCAGAAACGCTCAAAACAACCTGGTGCACTAATCATAAAAAGCTTTCGGATAATAAGCTAGATGCCGTAAGCATAGTAACTCCCACCATTCTTCACTACGAAATAGCAAAATTCTTTCTTCAAAACAAGATTCATGTGCTTATTGAAAAACCTATCACAAAGACCCTCAAGGAAGCTAGCGATTTAATAAAAATCGCTGATAAAAACCGCTTGATAATCCAGGTAGGCCACGTAGAAAGGTTCAATTCAGCTATCCAGGCCATAGAAAAACTTTCAAATAAGCCGAGATTCATAGAAGTCCACCGCCTTGGCCCGTTTACGCCCAGGGTAAAAGATGTGGGAGTGGTGCTAGATCTCATGATACATGATATAGACATAGTCCTGGGCCTTACAAAATCCAAGGTTAAAAATATTGACTCCCTGGGCATGAAAATTCTTACGGATCACGAAGATATAGCAAACGCTCGAATACGTTTTCAAAACGGCACTGTGTGCGATCTTACAGCCAGCCGCGTGACAAGCGACAGTTTGCGTAAGATCCGAATATTCCAGGACGACTGCTATATCTCCATAGACTACATAGCTCAGGAAGCGCTTATCTATAGAAAAATAAACAATCAGATAGTTTCGGAAAAAATAGACATTCAAAAAGAAGCCCCTCTTCAGAAAGAACTCTCGTCTTTTATAGACTGCGTCGCTAATAATAAAAAACCGATTGTCTCGGGCAAAGAAGCGCGCGAGGCATTAAAGGTAGCGCTGGACATATTGAAAAAAATCCATAAATGAAAAAAATCAAATTAATGATAATCGCCGGGGAAGCTTCCGGGGATCTCCAGGCGGCAAATCTCATAAAATCCCTTAAACCAATCAATCCTTATATAGAAATATTCGGCATGGGCGGCAAAAAAATGGCTGCTGAAGGCGTTGAAATAATATACGACATTATAGGCCTGGCAGTCGTAGGTTTTTTTGAAGTCCTTAAACATCTGGTAACTTTTAAAAAAATATTTGAAAAACTTACGGGGCTTCTAGAAACAAGAAAACCAGATGCTATAATCCTGGTGGACTACCCTGGATTCAATCTGAGATTCGCAAAGGTTGCCAAAGAAAAAAATATACCTGTTATCTATTACATAAGCCCGCAAATATGGGCATGGGGGGAACAGAGAATCCACGAGATTAAAAAATATGTGGATAAGATGGTTGTCATATTCGGATTTGAAGAAACTCTCTATAAAGAGGCAGGCGTGAAGGTAAGCTTTGTAGGACATCCGTTTTTAGATATAGTAAAACCTCTGTGGAAAAAAGAAGAAACCATCAAGACATGCCATCTGAAACACGACTCAATAAAAATAGCGCTTATGCCCGGCTCCAGAAAGAAAGAGATTGAAAAACACCTGCCTGCTATGTTAAAGGCATGCGAGATTATTCAAAAGAAAATCCCTAACTCTGAATTTATAATCTCAAAGATTAAAGAGCTAGACCAGCGTATATATAATAAAATCACGCGTAGGTCTAAAATAAAACCGCATTCTCTGGAAAACAGGCCTTATGAAGCCATGGACATAGCTGATCTGGTCATAGTTTCTTCTGGAAGCGCGACCCTGGAAATAGCTATTATGGAAAAACCAATGGTGGTTATCTACAAAACCTCTTTTCTAACCTGGCTACTCGCCAGAAATCTTGTCAAGATCCCTGACATAGGCCTGATAAATATAGTGGCGGGCCAGAGGATAGTGCCGGAACTTGTGCAATTTGACGTGACTGCAAAAAATATCGCAAAGGAATCTATTGATATCTTAACCAACCATAAAAAAATCCATGAGATAAAAGAACACTTAAGGAAGGTAAAGGCTAAATTAGGCGAACAAGGCGCATCTTCGAGGGCAGCCCACGCGATAATGAAATTTCTAAATCCATAAGCTATAAACTCCTGCCAAGCGTATTAGAAACAGCGGTTTTCTTAAAATCAAATGATTGAGATCTCTTAATAGAGACTTCTGTGCCTAAGGATGCCCTGGTTAAACCATCGGAAAGCGTTGATCTTTCATACTGCCACAGGGTTTTGAGAATTCTGATTCCTTTTTTTGCTCCGAACATGTGGTAAACTTTGGCTGATTTAAGCCGGCCTTTGCCATCCTTATCCAATGGCTTATTCAAATCATACACAAAAGCTTTCTTGGCTTTCATGTCCAGATGTAAAAATATAGGCAGATCCGGGTCAGCTTTATTCCCGTGCGTAAAGGCATTATATAAAAGTTCTGATATCGCAGAAATCATTTCTTCGGGACCTAAATTAAAAGATGGCCCGCTTGCATTTGCAATATCACTGGATAAACAATCTAGATTTACTCCTAGTAGCCCAAAGGCAATCTCTCCATTGGATTCAAACAAGTTTTCAAGACTGATATTAAGAAGCTTTTTATCTCTCACTGCATCAATTATCTTCTGTGTAAATGCCCCTGGCCTTGGATAACTCTGAAAAGATATTTCTGTAATGCCTTTTGCGCTAGTGCGCCTCATTACCTCTTGCAACAATGCTTCTTTCGCAGATCTTCTTACCTGTATTCGCACAGCATCGCTTGCCATGCTCCCCACAGCCCTTTTCATTTCTTCCAGCAATCCGTCGTCCAAAGGCGTTTCAGGATGTATCTGGCGTATAGTCTCTTTTAAATCATCGTAAGAATATACAAGTAAGTCTGTTTTTAATTTACCTTTCCATAAAGACTTTAGCTTTATATAATCTTCGGGGGTAATATGCTTATCTACGAATATCCCAATATCTATATCGCTAGCTTTTTTCTCTCTGCCATTTGCCCTTGAACCAAAAACAAAAGCATCCAAAATACCTATGCCTTTCTTATCAAGCCATAAATCAATTGCGTTAACAAAAGCATTAACATCGCTCCATGGTATAGCATCTGGATGGACAATATGTTCTATAGTTTTTTGAGCCCTGACACTAGCTCCTAAAGGCACTCTTAAGCAATATCCAGGAGAACTGCTAGTTATTATTAGAAGAGTTATTG
>JAHJGB010000112.1 GCA_018824725.1 Candidatus Omnitrophota bacterium | reverse complement strand
ATCAATGAGCGTCTGGACATTTTTATCAGCAACCAGGATTATATCTCCGCCCTTGCCGCCGTCTCCGCCATCCTGCCTCTTTTTAAGGCCCTTGATCTTGCAAAAACTGTTAGAGCCGTCTCCGCCATCCCCTGACTGCACAAAAATATCCGCGCGATCTATGAACATATATGATGGGAGCCCGGCTCCCATCAGAGTTATGATGGGAGCCGGGCTCCCATCATAATAGGACTCCCGTTCTCTATTACACTATATTAACTTTTCTGTAACCAAATTTAACTGTGCCTGCTTTGAGGGCAAACAAGGTATAGTCCCTGCCGATGCCCACCCCAAGGCCAGGGAAAAACTTAGTCCCCTTCTGCCTTAGGATAATGCTCCCGGCAGTCACAACCTGGCCTTCGAAGCGCTTGACGCCGAGCCTTTGCCCATTTGAATCTTTTCCGTTTTTACAACTGCCTTGTGCTTTGGTATGTGCCATAATATTACCTCCGTTAAATACCTAGTTAACTTAAAAGTAAAAACGAAAAAGTCAAAACTACAATTAAAAATTCAAAACTTCTCTATTTTTGTTTTCTGTTTTTTAATTTTAACTTTTGAGTTTTGGTTTTTACTTTTGCCTTTTGACTTTTTAATTAATAATTTCTTTTACCTTTAATACAACATATCCCTGCCTATGCCCTATCTTCTTTTTAGAGCTCGAATGCCTGCGCCTGTACTTGAAAGAAATCACCTTTTTATCGCGTTTTTCTCCCAGAATATCGCAGACTACATGGGCGCCTTTTATATAAGGGTCCCCTATGGTCGCTTCTTTCTTGTCCGAGATAAAAAGGACCTTGTCCAGTTTTACCTCTTTTGCCTTTCCCAGTTCCAGCCGTTCAACCTCGATTGTGTCGTTTTTTGCGACCTTGTACTGTTTTGAGCCTGTCTCAACTATTGCGTACATTTTATAACCCCCTTTTATCAACCTCGTAGGTGGGGTTTAAGCCCCGCCTACGAGGTTGAATTGGTAAAGTATTAAAATATTGTATTATATATAACATTGCCGCTTATGTCAATTTCGATTATTTCTCTATGCGAAAATTCTCTATGTGCATATCAGGCTCGGCTATGATGACTATCCTTGTTTTGTAAAACGCCTCCATTTTGGCTATTGCCGGCCTGTCTTCGTTAAGCATATAATTTGCAACTTCAGGATGCACGTACGATCTGACCTCTTTTAACCTGGTTTTTTCTATCTGTTTTTTTATCACCCTCAAAACCTCTATGGCCATTGTAGTGGCTGACTTGACAGAACCCCTGCCGCGGCAATAAGGACAGTCTTTGTAAGAAACTTTTTTAACGCCCTTGCGGATCCTTTGTCTTGTTATCTGCACAATGCCGAATTCAGACATCTTCAGCACATTGATCTTCGCCCTGTCTTTTTTGAACATACTGACAAGTATATCAAATATCTCGCGGTTATGCTTTTCCCTTACCATATCTATAAAATCAATTATAACTATGCCGCCTATATCCCTGAGCCGTATCTGCCTTGCGATTTCCACGGCTGCTTCGCTGTTGACCTTGAAGGCGGTCTCTTCCATGTGCTTCTTATTAAAACTCCCGCTGTTCACGTCTATGGCGATAAGCCCCTCTGTCTCTTCAATAAAAACATAACCGCCGCATTTAAGCGCTATCTTTTTGTTATAAAGTTTTTCCACCTCTTTCTCTATGCCGCGGGAATCAAAAAGCGAGGTCTTTTCCTGATACAGCAGCAGTTTTCTTTTCATGCTGGGCATCATATTATTCGCAAAATGCATCAGCTTTTTATACTCTTCCCTGTTATCCACCAGGACATTGGCAATATCCTCTGTAAATATATCCCTCAATATCCTGAACGTTAAAGAATATTCTTCGTTCACGAGATTCGGGGCTTTTATTTTAGTTGAACGGTTTTTTATATTCCGCCACAGCGCCGCCAGATATCTTATCTCCCGCCTGAAATCACTTTCGCTTTTACCAACGCCTGCGGTCCTTACGATAAGCCCCATATCAAAATTCGGCATTATTTTCTTTAAGATCTGGCGCAGCCTTTCCCTTTCAGCATGGTCAGTGACCTTTTTGGAAATCCCCATGTGATGGTCAAAAGGCATCAGGACCACAAATCTTCCGGGCAACCCCACATGAGTTGTAAGCCTCGGGCCCTTATTTCCTATCGGCTCTTTCACAACCTGCACCAGGACCTCCTGGCCTTTTTTAACCAGCTTATCTATGTCCGAAGGCTTGGGTCTTGGCGTATGCCGCGGATGAGCCTCGCTGGTTTCCAGCAAATCAAATTCCCGGCCAGGCGACATCATGTCAGTTACATATAAAAATCCGTTTTTGCCGAACCCTATATCCACAAACGCAGCGCCTATGCCTGACATGACAGAATTCACCGTGCCTTTATAAACATTCCCCACCAGGCTGACTTCTGAAGGCCTTTCTATGTAATATTCTTCGAGCGCATTGCCTTCAATCACAGCAACCCTTTTTTCCTGCAGCTCTACATTTATTAAAATCTCTTTTTGCATTCCAACACCTTTATTCCTTCTGGTAATTTTTCATTGATTCTATTTTTAAATTCTTCCGGATCCATCCAGTTGTCTATTGTAAAAACCGCTTTTTCGCCTTCGCTCTCAACGCCGAGCTTCAGGGCATTTGAAAAACCTATCTTGTAATGCGGGGTAAAACCCTGGCTGAGCGTTACCGGCAGGATGGCTCTTCTTATAGCCCTCTGAAAAAGCCTTACGATATCCAGATGAGAGATATATCTCAACGCTCCCTTTTTACAAAAAACTACTTCTAATTTCATTTATTCCCATTAGGGTAAACTATGGGAGCCCGACTCCCATAGTATTCTCCCATAGTATTTCTTCTGATTTTATTTAGAACTTGATTCAGGCCTGACCAGATTAACTGTTACAAAAAACAAAAGGTCTGTTTTTTCAGTAGTCTTTTCAGTTTTCCTGAAAGGTATCCCTATCAAAGGTATATCCCCCAATAGCGGAATCTTGGTAACTTTATCAACTTCTCTCTCGCTGATAAGGCCTCCTATTACTATAGTCTGGCCATCTTTTAGCATTAATTGAGTTTCCGCTTTCCTGATAGAATAAACAGGCACCTGAACCTGCGCTGTAAGCTGGTCATATCTGAGAAGCGAGCTCAGCTCAGGTTTTAAAGAAAGTGTTATGGCCCCTTCCGAATTTATCTGCGGAGTAACTTTCAGTAAAATCCCCAACTCCTTTTCCGTATAACCAATGATCTCCATAGTCCCGGTGGATGAATTCCTTTCATATTTCGGTATATTCAAGGTCTGGCCTACTGTAATAAGCGCCTCCTGATTATTCAAAACTACAATCTTGGGATTGGATATTATTTTAGTGCCCCCTCTTGACGACAAAACCTCCAGCACTGCCTGAAATTGCGAAAAATCCAATGTCCCAAATGTAAAATTAGATACGGCTGCGTATGGAAAACTCGGCGTGCCTGCAGCAGCTGTAGGAAAATCTTCCACTGATTGAGTTACAATTGCATTACCCTGAGAATCATAGTTAATTGTATCTTGTGGCGGTTTTGGTATAGGTATATATTTATATCCTGTACTCGCGGTAAGATTACTTTTAAACGGCGCTGTCACAGGAATCTTTGCCCCAGACGCAACAATCTTTGTCTGCCACTCAATGCCAAGTTTATCGCTATTACCAAGCGTAGTCTCTATTATCTTTGCTTCTATCATTACCTGCTTTGTCTGCGCGTCAAGTTTCAGCACCACTTCCCTTATTTTGTAAATATTCGTGGCTATATCCGTCACTATCAGCAGGTTTGTCCTTTCGTCAAATCTTACTTTACCGCGGCTGGAGAGCATCTCCTGTATTGATTGAGGCACATTTTTCGCATTTGCATAATTAAGCGAAAAAACCTCTGTGACAAGTTCTTCGTTTTCCAGGTTCGCTGTAGTAGCCACACGTATGATATTTCCTTCCCTCTCGTATACATAGCCATATGTTCTCAATATAATATCCAGCGCCTTTTCCCACGGCACATCAGTAAGCCGTATAGTTATAAGGCCTGTCACATCCTTTCCTGCTACAATATTCATGCCGCTTTTGTAAGAAAGTATTCTGAGGACATTACTTATATCTGCGTCTTTAAAATCCATTGTCACATTGCCAGGGGATGTTTCTATTGCCTGGCTTGCCTCTGCCTTGACGGGTTCTTGGGCCTGATTTTCCGCTGCCTCATTCTGACCAAAAGAAGCGACCGCTAAAACGCAAATTAAAAAAGCTGCCATCATAAATCCTTTGAATATTTTCATGCCGATCCTCCCTTTAGTCTATATTAAGCTCTACCTGCACGCTCTCTCCGCTTACGTCAAAAATAACGCTGTCCTTATTTATCTTCAAAATCTTCATAGCGCCCATAGAATCCCCCTCCTTGGCTATTTCTCCGTTTATAATCGCTATGGACCCTTTTACATCGTCCCACACAATGCCTTCCAGCCTTATATCCTCCACTGCGCTTGCTTCGTATGCGTCAGACGCATACCCGCCCGATTCTGAAATAAGCGGAATAAACGGATCCCGCCTGCTTTTTGAATCATATTTAAACGCGCCGTCTTCTGCAAATACAGGCCAAGCTAATATAACTAACACCGACACCGCCAAACAATTAGCGAAGAACATATGTAATAATCCTTATCTTTATATCATGATGCCGGGGATCTTTATTAGCCCCTGCCACATCCAGATCCGTAACTCTTATAAATCTGTCCATGGTTTCTAATTTATTTACAAACGCGCCGAGCTGATGATAGCCTGCCCTGGCCTCTATCAAAATCGGAAATTCAGCGTAAGCATTATTTACAGGCTTTTGCTTAGAAAGAGGCGCCGGCTCCTCCAGCGGCTTTATCCTGAGAATCTTAACCCCAGAAGACTCCGCAACATTTGAAAAATCCTCAAGAAGGCTTGAAACCTGATACTGGCCAGGCAGTCTTTTTTCGAGATAACCAGCTTGCTTTATAAAGTTTTCATGCTGCTTTCTTACCGAAGTCTCATTGGCTATCAACACCTCTCCGCTCTTAACCTTCTCCTTGATAATCCCAAACTCTTTATTCTTTGCGATAAACTTTGCAAATTGGGGCCTTAAAAGAAGGTTGTAATAAAGCATAATCCCCGCAATGCCAAATATAACAGCCAGTATATATATTTTTTGTTTTTCTTTAATATCTGCCATTTTATTTGATAACTATCGGAGTCCGACTCCCATAGTCGCTCCGATAGTAGCCTTACTGGAAATAAAGGGCTATCTTAAAATCCACTATATCCCTTTCCTCTTTATTTTTTCTCTGAACGGATTCAAGCTTTATATTATTAAAATCCTTGAAAAACAGCTGGTCGTCTTTTAAGTTTTTCATAAGCTTCCCCACGAACGCCATCGCATCTTCGCTCTTTGACACGACACTGCCTTCTATTATCAGCCTGTTTTCTGTGTCTGTATAAATATGCGTGAACCATATCCCGGGCAAGGTCAAGTCTGAAAGCTGGTTCAGTTTTTCAGCCCATAAGAATTTCCTCTTTGTAAGCTGATCCAGGGCTGTCATCTTGGACTTCAATACAGCTATTTCCTTATTCACAGAATCTATCTGCAAAAGTTTGCCGGAAAAATTATTTTCCCTGGCCAAAAGTCTCTTTATCTGGGCGCCTCTGATAAAAGAGCCAAGAGAAAACACTATAACAATAAATATCAAAAGCCCTATCGCGCCTCCAACTATCAGAAACTTGAGTTTTTCAGCCTCGATATTAAGGTTGAAAGAAGGTTCTGATTTTTTCTTCCTGAGTTCTTCAGGTAATAAATTTATTTCTATCATTATTTCCTCAGCGCCAGGCCCATTGCAACTGCAAACTGGCCCGGAGAGTTTTTAACATCCTTACAGACAGATTCATCCGGAATCTTAATGCCCTCGAGCGGATTCCACAAAACAACATCCATCCCTAGATTCTCTTTTAAAAAATCCTGAATATTGAAAAGATACGCCCCGCCGCCGCTTATGTAAAGCCTTTCTATGTTTTTCCCAAACTGAGTTTCAAAATAATCAAAAGACATCCGGATCTCTGATATAAATTTTTCAAGCGTAGGTATCAAAACTGCAGCCAGCTCTGCTTTTCTTTCTCCGGGATTACGCTTAAGCACCTCTGTCTCATCAGGATTCAATCTTAGCGATTCTTTAACTCTGTTCGTAATATCTGAGCCTCCCCACAGCAGGTCCCTTGTAAAATAAGGATATGCGCCTACGGTTATGTTCATATTGGAAAATCTAGAGCCTATGTTTATCATCGCGTAAATATTTTCTTGTTCAGTCTGTATCCCAAGTCTTTGAAACGCATTTAATATCGCCACGGTATCCGCATCTATGTTGGCTATATCAAGCCCAGCCTCTTTAAAGATCTCCATACATGTGTTCACGCTGTCCTTCCTGGCAGCTACAAGTAATACCCTGTTCGCATTGCCCGAAGGGCTTTTATCCAGGATAGCGCAATCCAGTATTGCCTCGTTTATGTCAAAAGGAACGTATTTGCCGCCTTCAAATTTTATAGCGCTCCTGAGCTCTTCCTTCTTCATGGGCGGCATTTCAATATAACGCACAATAACGGACGGGCCTGACAAAGAAATGTTCACACGCCTGGCAGATGGTTTTGAAAGGGCCAGTAAATCCTTAAGGCTGGCCTTGATATCCTCGCCTAAAATTGGATTTATAGCGCATTTTAAAATCTCAAGCTTAGCTTTTTTCTCCTGTAGCTCTATCAGCTTTATGCTGCTGGTTCCTATGTCAATCCCGACAGGCCTTATCATTAATATCTAGCACCTATATTGAATATTTATATAAGCTATATATAAAACACAAATTTTATACATTCGCGACCACAAAACTGCGGTCTTTAGACCGCAGATAGGTAATAACCGCTCAGTATTCCGCCCAAGGAACCCCGGGCTTAAGCCCGGGTAGGCTCCATTTTCAAGCTCATTTACAATAAATATATATTATTATAGCTCAAAAGTCAATGACAAAAAAAGTGCCACGTATATACGTGGCACTTTTTTGAAATAATACCAATAATATCTTATTCTATTGGCGCGCCCGATGCATTATTAAGCCTTATTACTCCGCTCTCATCCACAAAGAAAATACGCGTGCCTGTCGTGCCGGGTACAGCGGGGTTTGCCAAGCAGGTATACTGATTAGCATTTGACCATACATAGGTAAAATAAAACCCCTGCTTCGTGTTGGCTGTATCTATAGCGCTTGCTAACGCAGCATCAATATAAGGCGGCGTTTCCGTGCTGAGCGTTAGGAGATCTGGCGGATACGTCGTAGGTGTCTGAGCGGAGCGGTAACTTTCGCACGAAGTGCTGATTGTCCTTAGTGCTGCTATCGCGGCTGCTTCGTTCGCGTTATGCCTTGCCCTTAATAAGTTCGGTATTGCAATTGCTGCTAATAGAGATATGATTGCGACAACTATCATTATTTCTACAAGCGTAAAGCCATGCTTTTCTCTTAGCTTCAACATTTCCCTCCCCTCCTTTCTTCCCTAAGATCAGGGCGTTGCACATACTCACTGTTTATGAGTATATCATACAAAATACTTTTGTCAAGTATACCCCCACCTCCTTTCTATACAATAAAAGGCCCATTTTCCCTATTGAAAAATGGGCCTTTACTCTAAACCTTTTGGTTTTTTGGCAGCTGACAACCATAAGTCCCTCCGGACTTTTAGGCTCTAAAGCTTTGTGCCCCATTCTTTCGAATGGTTTACCCTTATCAACGGGATTAATTTCCCCTCTATATAAAAGTATACCTTATCCCGTAACGTATGTCAATCCCTGCTCCAAAACTCCTACCTATGGGAGCCTGACTCCCTACGGGAGTCAGGCTCCCAGTTGAATTGTTAGCGGGCGATGATTTCAGTGAGTTTGAATACCGGCAGGAACATGGCAATGACTATGCCGCCTATAACTATGCCCAGAAAACCTATTATTAAAGGCTCTATAAGGCTGGTGAGGCCGCTTACAGCAGCATCCACCTGATCTTCGTAAAAATCAGCTATCTTGGTCAGCATCTTTTCCAGCTCGCCTGTCTGCTCCCCTACTTTGATCATTCTGACAACCATCGGAGGAAAAGCCCCGCTCTTGGCCAAGGGGTCAGCTATATTTTCCCCCTCTTTTATTCCGGTACGCACAGACTCCACTGCCTTTTCTATCACAGTATTGCCTGCGGTTTTTCCTACTATCTCCAGCGAAATAAGTATTGGCACTCCGCTTTTGACAAGCGTGGCAAGCGTCCTTGTAAATTTTGCAACAGCGACTTTTCTGAAAAGAGGCCCCAGGACCGGCATAGATAAAAGCATCTTGTCAAAATTTTCTCTGCCCTGTCTGGTCTTCATATATCTTTTTAAAGCAAACACGCCTATCGCTATCCCTGATGCCACGTATACAAACATTTTTCTTATAGTATCGCTTACAAAAATCAGCACCCTTGTGGGAAACGGCAACTCGCCTCCCAGCATGGCAAATTTCCCCTTAAAAGTCGGAATGACTTTTATAAGCATGACAAGCGTTATAAGTATGGCCATTGTCACCACAACAGCCGGGTATATAAGGCTGGATTTCACCTTTCTCTGTAACGTGTTTGATTTTTCAAGGTATGTGGCGAGCCTGTCAAGGATATCATCCAGCGCTCCGCTTGATTCGCCTGCCCTTACCATATTTACATAAAGCGTTGAAAATACCGCAGGGTGCCTTGCGAACGCGTCAGAAAGGCTGGAACCCGTCTCTATGTCATCTTTTATTTTTGCAAGTATCCTTCTAAAAACAGGCTTTTCTATCTGTTCGCCTAAAATATCCAGGGCCTGGACCAGGGGTATTCCGCTGTCAACCATAGTAGCCAGCTGCCTGGAAAATATAACTATCTCTTCCAGCTTTACGCTGCCGCCCATGGACATCGGCCTTTTTTTAGCGGCCTCTTCTATGGAAATTATTATAAGGTCTTTTTTGCGCAGGGCATCTATGAGAAGCGCCTTGTCCGAATATTCCAGGACCCCGCTAACTGTTTTCCCGTTAATCTCTTTTGCGGTATATTTAAATGTAGGCATAGATAATACCTATAACTCCTTGTTAACTTAAAAGTAAAAACGAAAAAGTCAAAACTACAATTAAAAATTCAAAACTTTACTATTTTTGTTTCCGTTTTTTTAATTTTAACTTTTGAGTTTTGGTTTTTACTTTTTACTTTTGACTTTTTAGTTTAAATTACTCCTCTGTTGTCACGCGCACAACCTCTTCCATACTGGTGATGCCGTTTTTCTGTTTCTCCATTCCGTCGTCGCGCAAAGTCTTCATACCTTTTGAAACAGCATAACTTCTTATATCATCCACAGAAGCGTTTTCTATTATCATTTCCCTGATCTTATCGTCGACTGCCAGGGCCTCAAGTATCGCTATCCTTCCAAAATAACCTGTCGAGTTGCATTTTTTACAGCCTTTGCCGCTGCAGGCTTTGCATATAACCCTGCACAGCCTCTGCGCAGCCACCAGCACCACAGAGCTGGCTATTAAAAACGGCTCTATGCCCATATCCATAAGCCTTGAAATAGCGGTGGGCGCGTCATTTGTATGAAGAGTGCTCAGCACCAGCTGGCCTGTGAGCGACGCCTTTATCGCAATATCAGCAGTCTCGGAATCCCTTATCTCTCCTATCATTATTATATCAGGGCTCTGCCTTAATAATGAGCGCAGGCCGTTTGCGAAAGTCAAGCCTATCTCGGCATTTGCCTGTATCTGCGTTATGCCCTCGATCTGGTACTCGACAGGGTCTTCGATAGTTATAATATTTTTTTCAGAAGTATTCATCTGATTTATCACAGAATAAAGAGTGGTGGATTTTCCGCTTCCCGTAGGCCCTGTCACAAGTATCATGCCGAAAGGTTTTGCTATCGCCTCTTTGAATCTGGCAAGCGTATCTCTGGAAAAACCAAGCGCATCAAGGCCTATTGAAAGATTTGATTTGTCCAGGGCCCTCATTACCACCTTGCCTCCAAAAGATGTCGGCAGCATAGACACCCTGAAATCAACCTCTTTTTTCTGCAGCCTTATCTTGAACCTGCCGTCCTGCGGCACCCTTGACTCCGTAATATTCATGCCCGACATAATCTTTAATCTTGCCAGCACTGCATTCTGATTTTTTTTCGGTATCCTCAATGCCTCCTGAAGATTCCCGTCAATCCTGTACCTCACACGCAAATAATCTTCTTCAGATTCAATATGAATATCAGATGCCCTTTTTTTCAAAGCCTCCAGTATTATCAAATTAACCATCTTGATAATAGGCGGGGTCTCGCCTTCCAGCGCCGCCTCTCCTATGTCGAATTCTTCTTTAGCCATGCTTACAACTTCCAGGCCGGTTTCTTCTGTATTTTTAATAGCGTCTGACAACGACTTATCATCTGTATCGTACAACTTATCTATTGAATCCAATATATCTGTTTCAGTACTCATCACAGGCTCTATATTAAATTTTGTAAGCATCTTCAGGTCGTCTATTGCGAATATATTGAGCGGATCTGCCATGGCTACGATCAGCGTATTGGAAAACCTGCATATGGCAATAACCTTGTACTGCCTCGCCATTGCCTCAGGTATAAGCTTGACGCTGTCTTTTTCCACTTTATATTTTGAAAGATTAATTGCAGGTATATTCAATTCCCTGCTCATCACTGACACCAAATCTTTCTCGCCGATCATCCCTTCCTTGACAAGTATTTTACTGAGGCTTCCACCGTCTTTGGCCTGAATATTCCTGGCCCGCTCAAGATCTTTCTGAGCAATCAGCTTATTATCAACCAATGCCTGTATTAATCTGTCTTTTAACGACTTCGCCATAATATATATCTATAACTCCTTGATAACTCAAAAGTAAAAACTAAAAAGTTAAAATTACAATTAAAAACTTAAAACCTTTGCTTTGTTTTCATAGTAATAAGACTTGAAGCGATAATATTTGAAAGTTCATTGGTTTCATTTAGAATAGGATTTACCTTAGTAGAAGATATCTTATTAGAATCTTTAAGTAACCCTAACCAAAATTTACTTTCATTAGCAGATTTTAAAGAATAACTGTAAAAATTGGCAAAATCTTTCTTTGAGCTTGAAGCTTTTGCCTCAATAATATTAGCTCCAATAGATGTAGCAGAACGTAAAAGCTGCTTACCAATAACCTGTGAGATATAGTCTTTAGGTAAATCATCTAAGAATTTAATAACTTCTAAAGCATATTTATAGGTTCGCTGTCTTATATCGTAAATTTTATTTTCCATTTTTTAATTTTTGCTTTTAACTTTTGGTTTTGCCTTTTTACTTTTGACTTTTTAGTTTAAATTATTCGTCTGCCACTGTTAATCGCAAGACCTCTTCAAGGCTCGTAAGTCCTGCCAAAACTTTCTCAATGCCGTCTTCGCGCAATGTCCTCATTCCTTCATTTCTGGCAACCTGCTTTAATTCGTTTTCCCTGGCGCGCTTTAAAACAAGATCTCTTATTGCGGGCGTAACCGCAAGCACCTCGCATATCCCGACCCTGCCCGCGTATCCTGTATGCAGGCAGGCGCTGCACCCTTTTGCCCTGTAAAATGAAACATCTTTTGACTTTTTAATATCAATCCCCAGCCTCGCGCTCAAAACATCGCCTGGTTTATACGCTTCCCTGCACTTGGGGCATAATTTCCGTATAAGCCTCTGGGCCACTATTGCTATAAGCGATGAGGTTATCAAAAAAGGTTCGCAGCCCATATTTACAAGGCGCACCACTGAGCCAGGGGCAGTAGTTGTGTGGAGAGTGCTGAGCACAAGATGGCCTGTCAGCGCGGATTTTATCGCTATATCCACTGTATCGAAATCCCTTATCTCTCCTATCATTATCACGTCAGGATCCTGCCTAAGAATCGACCTGAGCGCGCTGGCAAACGTAAGCCCTGCCTCTGCTCTTGCCGTAACCTGGTTTATGCCTTCTATCTGATATTCAATCGGATCCTCGACCGTGATAAGATTTTTTTCAGGAGAATAGACGTATTTCATTAAAGAATAAAGCGTCGTGGTCTTGCCGCTTCCCGTCGGGCCTGTTACAAGAATCATGCCGTGAGGCCTGGACGCGCATTTTTTTAATTTATCCAGGGCGTCTCCGCTAAACCCGAGCTTATCAATATCAAGCATAGCCTGGGATTTATCCAGTACCCTCAAAGCCACTTTTTCGCCTTGACTTGAAGGAAGGATACAGACCCTGAAATCCACATTGTTATTATTTATATTCAATCTGAACCTGCCGTCTTGCGGAAGCCTGCGCTCCGCGATATTCAATTCAGACATGACCTTTATCCTGGAGACGATTGACTCGTGCGTATTTTTCGGAAGAGACTCTGCCTCTTTTAATACCCCGTCCACCCTGTACCGGACGCGCACTGAGTTTTCCATAGGCTCTATCAATATGTCGCTGGACCTGGTTTTTATGCCGTTTTCAAGTATCATATTCGTCAGCTTGACAACAGGCGCTTCTTCCACCAGCTTAAACAGCCTCTCGGAATCTACTTTTTCCTCTGCCCCGCCCATCTGGATAAACTCTATGTCCTGTGCCTTTAGATCTTCCATCAATTCTTCTATGGCTACGCGGGTATTCTCCCCGTAATACTGGTCTATCGCATCCTGGACCTCTTTTTGAAAAGCTATAATAATGCCTATATCCAGTTTGGTAATGGCCCTCAGGTCATCGATCGCAAATATGTTCAACGGATCCGACATCGCAACAGTAAGCATATTGCCTACCCTAGAAACAGGCATTATCTGATATTTATTTGCCACTTCGCGGGGGATAAGCTTTATGAGCTCCTGGTCTATTTTAAAACGCACAAGGGATATGGGCGGGATACCGAGGCCCTGGCTTAAAACAGACATCAGGTCTTTTTCTGTTATAAAACCGGATTGGACAAGGATATTTTTGAGAGAGCCGCCTTTATCTTTCTGGATCTTCAATGCCTTGTCCAGCTGGGCCTTTGAGATGGCTTTGTTGTTGATCAATAATTCTATCAGGCGCTCTTTGAGTGAATACATTTTATTTGTAGTATTTTTCTACTGCCTTTTTTATATCCGTCGCTGTACTGACAAAAATCTGCACGCACAAGCCTGACAATAGCGCAATGTCCTCCACTGCCTGGCTGTTCAAAGGATTTGCCATTGCTATTGTAAGATTAGCGCCTATTTTGTCCACGGGAATCAGGCAATATTGTATTGCCACATTCTTAGGAATTATCTTGACTATCTCAAGGTCTATGTCATAATTTTCGAGAGGCAGATAAGGAAAGCCATACTGGGCTGTGATAACCTGCGCAATCGCCTCTTCAGTCACATAGCCCAGATCAACAAGCACCTGGCCAATGAGTCCGCCTTTATCTTTCTGAACCTCCAGCGCGGCCTGAAGCTGTATCTTATTTATAAGCCCCAGGTCGACCAGAAACTCCCCAAGTTGTTTTAAATTAATTCTATTTGCCATATATTCGGCTTTAAGCTGTAAGCCTGAAGAAAAAAATTTATTTTTGCGTTTTTCTTATAGCTTACGGCTTAGGGCTTATAGCTATTTTTTGTCTTTCAGCATCCTCTCCAGGTCCTGCACTTCTGTAGTGCTCGCCAGCGCCTCTTCTTCCGAGATAGCGCCTTTTTTACACAGATTAAAAAGCGCTTGATTCATGGTCTGCATATTATCCTTCTGTCCAGTCTGGATCATGGAATATACCTGATGGATTTTCGACTCTCTTATCATGCTTTTCAGGGCATGATTCGCGACAAGCACTTCCACTGCCAGGACCCTGCCTTTTCCGCTTTTGCGCAGCAATAGCTGCTGCGAAAGAACCCCGGTCAACACAAAAGAAAGCTGAGTCCTTACCTGATCCTGCTGTTTCGAAGGAAATACGTCTATAATTCGGTTTATTGTCTGCGCGCTGTCAGAAGTATGGAGCGTTGCAAAAACCAGATGCCCTGTCTCAGCAATCACCAGCGCCGCCTCTATGGTCTCCAGATCCCGCATTTCTCCTATCAGAATCACATCCGGGTCTTCTCTGAGTATATGTTTCAGCCCCTGGCCAAATGAATGAGTATCGCCTCCGACCTCTCTCTGATTTATTATGGATTTTTTATTTACATGCACATATTCTATCGGATCCTCTATAGTTATTATGTGGCAATCCCTGTTTTTATTTATATAATCTATCATTGAGGCAAGGCTTGTAGATTTTCCGCTTCCGGTAGCTCCCGTTACCAGCACAAGGCCTTTCTGGCGCTGGCAGAAATCCTGGACTACATTTATGGGAAGGCCGCATTCCTCAAAACTCATTATCTTGAAAGGAAGTACCCTGATAGCCACGCCCACAAATCCTCTTTGAAAAAATACATTTACCCTAAACCTGCTCACGCCTTCTATGGTAAACGCGAAATCCAGCTCCTTGTCCCGCTCAAAACTGCCTTTCTGATCATCTGTAAGAATGGAATATGCCAGGCTCTTCACCAATGCGCCGTCCAGCGCCTCGCCGTCCAAAGGCATTAGCCCCCCGTCCAGCCTGATATGCGGACTAGCCCCAGCGCCCAGATGTAAATCAGAAGCCCCTCTTTGAACAGCGTCTCTCAATAACTGACTCAAATCCTTTGCCATTCTATCCTCCCTGCTCCCTTTGTTAATCGCTGAACTACGCAGAATGTAACGCGGAAAAATGCGGAAGTCAAACGTAAATTTCAGCGTAGTTCCGCGTCAGTTGCGAGTGCAACGAGCAACTGCTTCCGCGTTGTTCCGCGATTATTAGACAGCTACCCTGTTTTTACCCAGAGACTTCGCGCTACGCACAAGCCTCTCTGCTTTTCCCATTAGTTCTTCTGCTGTAGCGCCATCTATCGGATTCTCTGACACGCCTATAGACACGGTCAATTTTTTATCAACTCTGGCTGACTTCCTAAGTCCTTCTTCTATCTTTTTTCTAATACCTTCGGCAACATGCGTGGCCTGCCTTTTGTTTTTCTCCGGCAATATTATCCCGAATTTATCGTCGCGCAAGCGCCCTACCTTATCTATCTCTATAACAGAACTTTTCAAAATACCGCCCATCTCTTTTAAAAGCGCTTCTGCCTTTGCCAAGCCATTGGCTGCAGAAAATTCTTTAAAATCGTCCATATCTACCAGCAGATACCCGCACGGCCTCTGATATATAACAGCCCTTTTTATTTCCTCATCCAGCCTGGATTTCATATAATTATAATTATACAGGCACGTCACTTCGTCTTTTACGGCCAGCTCTTTTGATTTTTTTACCAGCATATCATTTTCAACAGCTATCGAAATCTGCCTGGCAAACACCTTCAGAAGTTCTTTTTCATCATCCGCAAAAATAAAATCTTCCTCATTATTTCCCACTACAAGCATCCCGCATAATTTTCCTGCAGGCGCTACCGGAATAGAGACAATATTTTTCAATCCGAATTTTTTCATTAAAATATCCTGGGCTATGTCAGGCTGTTTTAATTTCACCCCAATCGCCTTTTCTTCTTCCAGATTGCAGCTGGACACTACGGTATATTCATTTGCGCCGTCTTCCATAAGCAGTAAAAATGAGGTTGAATTATACTCTATATCCGACACTTTCTGTATTATAAAATCCAGGGTGCTCTTTAATTCCTTTGAAGAAGATATCAGGTTTCCTATCTGCAAAAGCCCGGAAAGCGCCAGGACCTTTTTATTTATCTCCATGTTTATCAGTTTCGTTCTTTCCCCGTATGCCTTCAGCTCTTCCATGTTCTCTTTTATCTTCTGCGTCATAATATTCAGGGACTTGCTCAGATCTCCTACTTCGTCTTCCCGGTTGCTATCTATAAGCTTTGTCATATCGCCTTCGGCTATTGTCCTGGCCTCTCCTGCCATTTTTATAACAGCGTCTATCATCTCTTTTGTGACATAAAGCCCTAGCAGGGACATTACTACAGATACAACCAATATAAAACTTATATTAGCCAGGCTGAACCCGAAAAATAAATTTATATTAGGAAAGATGTATGTTATGACAATCCACGCGCATACCATTATAGGGATAAGCGACATAAGAGCAAAACCTATCATTGTTTTATATCTCAGGCCTTTGGGCACCATAGATATATCTTTTAATAACTTTAACATACATGCCTCCGCGTTTAACTCAAAGTATACAATACAATTAAAGCAAGTTCAAGGGCTAAACTATAAACCCCCATGGCAAATTTTCTCCTGTCTCTTTTTTCTTCAAATAAATCTCCGGGTCAATGCCTGTTTCCTGAAAAGCCTGATCCCAAAGATTATAATTAAAATGTTCTGTCCACGCCTGGAGCCGCAAGCCTTTCTCCCATGCCTTTAATATAACTCTGCCTGTATTTTTATCGCCTCTGGCCAGCGCTGCCTCAATCCTGCTTGTTTCCGGGCTGTGGAAATTCGCTTTTATCCTTGAGCCTTTAGCCTGGAGCCTGGAGCTGAGGCGCCCTTGCTTCTCTTTTAAAATTTCCAGGCCTTCCATCCCCTCTCTTTCAAAATCAGAATGAGGTTTTGGTATAAAAGGGTTCACGCTTAAATTTACATTTTTTATTTTTCCGGCCAGATTTACTATTGCATCCAGGTCCTCGCTGGTCTCGCCCGGAAGCCCTATCATAAAATAGAGCTTTACCTTTTTCCATCCGGCATTTAAAGCAGTTCTGGATTTTTCCAGAATTTCCGCATCTCGTATGTTTTTATTTAAGGCATGCCTCAGGCGCTCGCTCCCTGCTTCAGGCGCGAACGTAAGGCCGGCCCTTTTTAAAGTATCCATGCCGCCGCGTTCTTCAAAAGATCCCACCCTTAAAGACGGAAGAGACACCTTTACCCCGAGCAGTTTGAATTTCTCTTCGAGTTTCCCGGCCAGCTCTTCAATATGCGGATAATCGCCTGACGAAAGGGACAATAAAGACAGTTCTTCATATCCTGTATTTTTTACTGATTCCTCCGCTATTTCCATAATCCTTTTTACAGAACGGATCCTGAGCGGATAAAAAATTTTACACGCCTGGCAGAATTTGCATTGATGCGGGCAACCGCGCATTATTTCTATACCAATTCTATCGTGGGTAATTTGAATATACGGGACAATTATATTTGTTGGAAAAAATGAATTGTCCAGGTCTTTGACAATGCGTTTTTTCAGGCTGAAGGTTGAAGGCTGAAGGTTGAAGGCAGGAACGTAAATTCCTTGTATTCTAGAAATCTCTTTTAAAAAATTTTCCCTCGAGCCTGGAGCCTTGAGCATAGAGCCTCGAGCTGCATTTATTATCTCCAGCATAACTTCCTCCGCTTCTCCGATCACAAAAGCATCAATAAAATCCGTCAGCGGCTCAGGATTAAAAGCGCACGGCCCGCCGGCTATTACAATAGGCCCGCCTTCTTGTCTATCTTTTGAATATACCTTTATGCCTCCGAGATCCAATATATTCAAAACATCCAGATAATTCATCTCATACTGCAGAGAAAACCCGATTATATCAAATTCTTTTAAAGGCCTGCCTGACTCAAGCGACGAGAGGTTTTCTTTTTTATCTCTTAATCTTTTTTCCATATCCGGCCAGGGCGTAAAGGCCCTTTCGCATATCACATCTTTCTCCTTATTCAATATGCCGTACAGAATCCTCATGCCCAGATGGCTCATACCTATTTCATAAACATCAGGAAACGCCAGCGCTATCTTCAATGCTCCGGGTTCCCATTTTTTATGAACAGCATTCCATTCGCTATTTATATATCTCGCTGGTTTTAATATATCTATCATATATCTGTTGTAGGGAGTCGGGCTCCCATCATTACCCACCATTATGTGATGGGAGCCCGACTCCCATCACAACGACTCCCATCGATATTAACGATGTATTGCTATGCTCTCCAACAAACCCAATGCTATCATGGTGACTAAAAGCGACGAGCCGCCGTAACTTACCAGCGGTAAAGGCAGGCCCACAACCGGCATAAAACCCATTGTCATGCTGATATTCACGACCGCCTGTATTCCTATTATAGCGGCCATCCCGCACGCGACCAGCACGCCGCAAGGGTCGTCTGTCTTCCTGGCTATCTCAATGGCCCTTCTGACTAGTATATAATATAAAATTATCAAAATCACTCCACCCGCAAAACCCCATTCCTCCCCTGCCACTGAAAATATAAAATCCGTATGCCGCTCTGTTAAAAAATTCAGTTGGTTCTGGGTGCCGCTCAGCCAGCCTTTTCCGAATACCCCGCCCGAACCAATGGCTATCCTGGATTGTATGATAGTGTACCCTGCACCCAAAGGATCTATGTCAGGATTCATAAAAACCATCAGGCGGTCTTTCTGGTAATCCTTTAATAAAAACCAGGCCAGGGGCGACGCTGCCAGCCCTGAGACTATAATAAAAAATAAATGCTTAAGTTTTGCGCCCCAGATATATAAAAGCGTAAAAAATACAGGCACCAGCATAAGCGCTGTGCCGAGGTCAGGCTGGGCAAGTATCAATACAAAAGGCGGGATCATTATAAAAAAAGCTGCTGCTATATTTTTGATTCCCTTTTCAGCCTTGTGCTCCGTAAGATACCGGATAAGCGCCAGCGTGATAAATAACTTGGCAAATTCAGAAGGCTGGAGATTAAATGAGCCCAGCTCCAGCCATCTCTGCGCGCCCAGCCTCTTGGAACCGAAGAATATTACAAGTAGTAGCAGAATAATCGAAAAGAAATAAAACGCATAACCCAGGCTTATGATTTTCCTGTAATTCACATTTATTATGACAATAAAAAATAATGCCCCTATCAAAAACCATGATATCTGCCTTATTATGAAATCTATATTTTTTGAATAAACAGCGCTGAAAAGAAATAAAAGCCCTGCGATAAATATAGCCACTGCCGCGCCCAATAATACCCAGTCAAAATCTTTGTATTTTTGTTTTTTTAACATATAATTTTAGATTGCTTCGTCGTCCCTCGTCCTCCTCCAAATTTCTGTGGCGGACAGCTCACTCTGGGAGTCCGACTCCCAGAGTGAATCAGGTACGTTATTGCTTTTTTTTAAACCAGTATTCTAGGCTGGGTTTTGCGATATCAGCAGGTGCGTCTCCGCCGGAGCCTCCATTTTCCAGAAACACCGCAAAGCATATCTTTGGATTTACAGAAGGCGCGAATCCCACAAACCAACCGTGAGGAATAATGCCCGGCCCCACCTGGACAGTCCCTGTTTTCGCTGAGATAGAAACGATATTGCTCGCTGCCCTGTTTCCTGTTCCGTCAGGATCTTCTATAACTTTCCGCATCCCGCGCCTTATTAAGTCTATATTTTCTTTTGTAACTTTAAGTTCTTCCGTATTCAGATTAGTTAAGCCGGGGCCTCCCGCCGGCTTCAAAACATGAGGCCTGACAAGAAATCCCCCATTCGCAATACTTGCAACTACGCGCGCTATCTGTAAAGGCGTTACCATCAAATCTCCCTGGCCTATTGAAAGATTCGCAGTATCGCCCGGATACCAGGTTTGTTTTTTCTCCTGTCTCTTCCATTCTTTAGAAGGCACAAATCCGCTGGATTCCCCGAAAAGCTCTATGCCTGTTTTCCTGCCAAGCCCGAACATATTGGCATACTCTGTTATTTTATCTGCGCCGGTCAAAAGTCCAACATGATAAAAATATACGTTGCAGGACCACGCAATCGCCTTTTCGAAATTCACATATCCGTGGCCGTCCTTATTCCAGCAGCTAAACTCGTCTTTGCCGATATTTAATTTACCGGGACACACAAAACCAGTATCAGGCCTTATACTTTTTGATTCAAGCGCTGCCATGCTCGTGATAAGTTTAAACACAGAACCTGGCGGATACACCCCCATTATCGCCCTGTTTAAAAGCGGCGATTCTTTGGACCTCATAGCATCCGTTAAAGATCCTCCAGGATCATAAGACGGGCTGCTGACAAGGCTGAATATTTCCCCGTTATTCGGGTCCATGAAAATCGCGGCCCCCTTCTGGCCGTCGAAAAGATTATAAACCAGCTTCTGCAGTCCTGCATCAAGCGTGAGATAAACATCCTTGCCGCTTCTGGGTTTCCTGTAACTCATTACCTTTACCTCGCGGCCTCTATTGTCCACCTGCACCTGCATGCCCCCGTTTTTTCCGCGCAGTATCCTGTCGCAGAATCTTTCAATGCCGTCCTTTCCTATCATGTCCTTTATGTTATATCCGTAAGGCTTCAAAAGCTCGAGTTCAAGCGGGCCTATCTCTCCTGTGTAACCCACCACGTGGCTGAAAGCCTCTTTGTAATAATAATTCCTGAAAGGTATTTCTTTTACAAGCACACCAGGCATCTCAAGCCTGGACTCTTCTATTAAAATTGCTGCCTTTTTCGAAACGCCTCTGGTGAGTTCGCAAGGGGCAAATGATGCGGTTTTATTGCGCTTATAATTTCTTTCAAGGAGGCTTTTTGAAACCCCCAGGATCTTGGACAGCTTACCCATCTCAGAGTCAATATCGTCCGTCTCCTGCGGGACAATGAACACGCCGAACGAAAGCGTATTGCCCGCTATGAGCTTCCCGGACCTGTCGTATATATTTCCGCGCGGGGCGCTGATATT
>JAHJGB010000111.1 GCA_018824725.1 Candidatus Omnitrophota bacterium | reverse complement strand
GGGAGTCCGACTCCCATCATTATACTGATGGGAGTCGGACTCCCATCAGTATAATGCTATCCATGTTTAAACCCTGACGCATCTCTTAATTTTTCCACAAGTTCATACGGGACTTTTACTTTGCCCAACAATACTTCTTTTTTCCCGAGGCCATGACAATCAGACCCGCCTGTTATAAGTAGGCCATATTCTTCTGCTATTTCTTTAAGCTCATTCGACTCTCTGGTATTGTGATCAGAATGATAAACCTCTATACCCTGTACGCCTTCATCCACAAGCATCTTCACCGTGTCTTTCAAAGTCTTGTTCTCTGTATCAATTGTTTTAGGATGAGCGAGGACACTGACCCCGCCTACAGATTTTATCATATCACTAGCTTCCCTGGGAGATAGTTTGAATTTTTTTACATAAGCAGGCGAGTCATTGCCTATATATTTCGTAAAAGCATCCCTGATGCAGGATATCTTACCTTTTTTATACAAAAGATTTGCTATGTGTAGCCTTCCCACAGAACCCATGCCTGGGCCCGCAAGCTCCAGCAGATCTTCGTATTGCAAATCAATCCCCTGCTCACTCAATCTTCTTAAAATTTCTTTCGCCCTCTCTTCCCTTACTCTGCAAAGCTCTTTAAGTTTTTGTGTAAAAGAATCATCTTGCCAGTCTATAAAATATCCCAGCAGGTGGATTTCATCGTCGTCTATTTCTGCGGTTAATTCTACGCCCGGGATAATCTCGATATCCATATCTTTTGCGGCTATAATCGCAGGCGTAATCCCTGCGCAGGTGTCATGGTCTGTTATAGCTATAGCGTCCAGGCCTTCCAGCTTGGCTAAGTTTACAACCTTTTCAGGAGAAAAGGTGCTGTCAGAGATATTAGTATGGACATGAAGATCAGCTACTTTTTGCATTCTGTCTTTTTTATCTTATCCAGGATACCGTTGACAAACTTCCCAGAATCAACATCCCCATATTTTTTAGCAAGCTCTATGGCCTCGTTAATAGAAACATTCGGCGGGATATCATCCCTGTAAAGCATTTCATATACACACATGCGCATTATATTCTTGTCTATGACAGCCATTCTTGATATATTCCAGTTATCCGTATATTTTGAAATGATATTATCTATGGCTGCGAGATTTTCACATGTGCCTTTTACCAGAGTTTCGGCAAAATCATGTGACTCCTTATCCGCAGAATCCGCTGATTTTGACCAGAAGTCTTTAAGGCTCGTTTCAATAGACTCCTTGGAAATTTCTATCCTGTAAAGAATCTTTAAGACGCATTCCCTTGCAAAAGTTCGTTTACGCATATTAAAGCTCCGCTACCAGATTCGACATTTCAATTGCTGAGCGGGCTGCGTCGCGGCCTTTATTGCCCTGCTTCGTGCCTGCCCTTTCTATTGCCTGCTCTATTGAATCAGCTGTGATAATTCCGAATATAACCGGCACGCCTGTATTCAAAGAAACATTCGCAATGCCTTTTGATGCCTCGCTCGCGATATAATCAGAATGAGGCGTCGCCCCTTTTATTATGGTGCCCAGGCATATTACTGAGTCGTATTTCTTGCTCTTCGCCATGTGGCTTGCAAGAACAGGTATCTCAAACGCGCCCGGAGCCCAGACAACCTCTATATCGCTATCCTTTGCGCCATGCCTTAAAAGCTCGTCAACGCATCCTTCCAGAAGCCTATTGGTAATAAAATCATTAAACCTGGATGCTATGATGCCGAATTTCCTGCCTTTTGCAACAAATTCGCCCTGAATTACTTTATACATACTGCACCTCCCAAATTTTGCTTTGCAAAATTTGATCCCGAGCCGCTCTTATACATACGTATACGCGGCGAGGGACCTAGTTTTTTTTAACTTATGCCCTAATTTTTCCCTTTTTGTTTCCAGATACTTCATGTTAGCGCAGTTAGGCTGCACTTCCATAGGCACCCTCTTAACCACTTCAAGGCCGTAGCCGGACAGGCCGACTATTTTACGCGGATTATTTGTAATAAGCTGTATTGTTTTCAATCCCAAGTCCGAGAGTATCTGCGCGCCTATGCCGTAATCCCTTAGATCCGGCTTGAAACCAAGCTGCTCATTTGCCTCTACTGTATCAAGGCCTTTATCCTGTAAAGCATATGCCTTTATCTTGTTCGCCAGGCCTATGCCCCGGCCTTCCTGCCTCATATATAAAAGAACGCCTCTTTGTTTTTCTCCGATAAGCTTCAATGTCCTGTGAAGCTGTTCCCCGCAATCGCATCTTCTGGAACCGAATATATCGCCTGTGAGGCATTCTGAATGAACGCGCACCAAAACGTCTTTTTTGCCTTTAACATCGCCTTTTACAAGGACGACATGCTGATACTTATCAATACTCGACTCGTAAAGATATAATTTAAATACTCCGTAATCCGTAGGGATCTGGCTGGATGCAATGCAGGTCACAAGTTTTTCAGACTTACGCCTGTAATTAATCAACTCTGCTATTGTGCATATTTTCAGTTTGTGCTTCTTTGAAAACTTTTCCAGGTCTTTTTGCCTAGCCATTGTGCCATCGTCATTTATAATCTCGCATATAACGCCTGCGGGATACAGGCCTGCCAATTTCATTAAATCTACACAAGCCTCTGTGTGGCCTGCCCGGGTCAATACTCCGCCATCTTTTGCCCGTAAAGGAAACACATGACCCGGCCTCGCAAGATCATCCGGTTTTGTTTTAGGATTTATAAGCGCCTTTACAGTGACTGAGCGGTCATGGCTAGATATGCCGGTGGATGTTTCTTTCTTAGCGTCTACGGAAATAGCCCACGCAGTCTTAAACGTATCCTGATTATCCTCAAACATCGGGTGTAAGCCGAGCTGGTCTAGCCTTTCGCCTTCCATCGGCATACAGACAAGGCCCCTGGCATGTTTTATTATGAAATTAATTACGGATGGCGCGGCAAAGCTGGCCGGGATAACAAGATCGCCTTCATTTTCGCGGTCTTCATCGTCCACCACAATGACCATCTTGCCTTTTCGTAAGTCCTTAATGATTTCCGGTATTGTATTAAATTTCATATGCCATCCTTAAAATAATAAAGCCCGAAGAAAGTCTTCGGGCAATAAAAATACAACTATAAACTTCTCTTCTATCATCTAGCCTTTCACAATCGGTCCAGGAATTGCACCAGGTCTGCCCTCTCATGAGAGCTCGCGGACTTTACCGCCGGTGGGGAATTTCACCCTCTCCCGAAGATGCTATGTATTATACCAACTTATGCCTTTTTGTCAATCTCTATTATTCTTTATGGAAGCCCTGCGTATGATGGGAGTCCGACTCCCATCATACTTCCATCATAAGTCAATTTCTTTAAGGACTGACTGGAGGTTCGCCGGGACGACTTTAGGTTCTTTGATGGATTTTATGGCGCGATCGGGATCTTTGAGGCCATGGCCGGTAAGTATGCAAACAAGTTTTGGTTTTTTGAATTTCTTGAAGTACCCTTGTTTATTTAATTTTATCACGCCTGCTACTGAAGCAGCTGACGCAGGCTCTACAAATACGCCCTCTTTAGACGCCAGGAATTTATACGCTTCCAGGATTTCATCGTCACTAACCATACCTATAAGACCTTTGGATTCATCGCGCGCCTCTTCTGCCATTTTCCAGCTGGCAGGGTTTCCTATGCGGATAGCAGTAGCGATAGTTTCGGGTTTTTCTACAATCTTGCCTCTGACTATAGGAGCTGCGCCTTCTGCCTGAAAACCAAGCATACTGGGAAGATTTTTTATTTTGCCTTTCTCTTTATATTCTTTATAGCCTTTCCAGTAGGCAGTAATATTACCTGCATTACCAACCGGAATTGCGTGAAAATCCGGGGCAAAACCCAGTTGATCGCATATCTCAAATGAACCGGTTTTCTGGCCTTCTATTCTGTAAGGATTTATTGAATTCACAAGTTGTATATGGTGCTTCGCGGTAATTTCTTTTACAATATTAAGCGCATCGTCGAAATTTCCATCAACCGCAATAACCTGCGCCCCATGTATAAGGGCCTGGGCAAGTTTACCCAGAGCTATAGCGCCTTTTGGGATCAGGACAATACATTTAATCCCTGCCCTTGCCGCATACGCAGCCGCAGAAGCAGAGGTATTGCCTGTAGAAGCGCACATTACTGCCACATGTTTTTCTTCCAAAGACTTTGAAATCGCCATAGTCATGCCTCTATCTTTGAAAGAACCGGTCGGGTTAAGGCCTTCGTATTTCAGATAGGCCTCTCCGTTTATCAATTCTGAAAGATGGCGCGAATACACAAGAGGGGTATTGCCTTCGTTAAGAGTAACCACAGGTGTATCTTTAGTAACCGGCAAAAATTCTCTGTATTTATCTATGATGCCTTTCCACATAAAATTATTTCTCCAGCCTTATAATAACGCTTTTTTTCTTTATGGCGGGTAATTTGTTTATCTTGCGCAATGCAGCCTGCATATCTGATTCTTTTGCCTCATGGGTAAGCATGACTATGGGGACAATGTGCGCCTCGCGCCTTTCCTTCTGCACAACGCTTGCAATGCTGATATTATGCCTGCCTAAAAGATCCGCTATATTTGCGAGAACACCGGGCTTATCTATCGCGGAAAAATGCGCGTAATACCTGGTGACCACGTCGTCCATTTTTCTAATTTTTTTGATTTCAGTATTCTCTGGGATGACGGATTTTGCTGAATTTTTGCCGCAATAGATCTTGTAACCTATATCCACTATATCGCTAATTACAGCGCTTGCAGTAGGCAGTT
>JAHJGB010000110.1 GCA_018824725.1 Candidatus Omnitrophota bacterium | reverse complement strand
CCCACAGCATACTGTGATAGTCCCATCCCAATAGATCGACAACCTCTGCCAAAACTGCTCGCAAGGTTGCCTGCCTGTCTTTTTTTCTTCTCTCACAGACAGGTCCATGATATACGCTTCTGGCTTGGTAGCCCCTATATTCGTGACAGAGACCCTGTCTACTAATTTCTCCCAATAGCTTACAAAAGACTTGACCTCATGTATGTTTTCTTTAGTCTGGATGATCTGAAGCGTTATATACGGCATAGACGAACCAGCCTCTTTTTTAGCTTTTAACAATCCATTGATATTGCGCATCAGTCTTTCATAATTACCAAGCTTTCTAAGTTTCTCATATGTCTCTTTAGTGATCCCATCTACTGAAATAGTCATCATATCAAGGCCTGCTTCAACTATTCCCCTTGAAATAGCTGGGGTCATAGTATTAGCATTGGTATTCAGCTGCAAAATAAGCGAAGAATTGTCTCTGGCGTACCGGACCATGTGCATAAACTTCTTGTTTAAAGTAGGTTCTCCCCATAGGCTAAGTTTTACAGAATCCACCCCTATGTTCCTGCATTCGTCTATTATGCGGATAAAGGTCTCCATTGACATCATACCCTTTGGCCGTTTCATATGATTGGTCTGGCAGAAAACACATTTAAGATTGCAGAAATTGGTCAACTCTATATCTATATGAAGCGGCGCAGGCGGGACTTCCAGAGTAGAGGTATATTCATGCCACCTTGTTCTGCTGGAAAGATAGCGCTCTTCGATCACAGTCTTTCCTGCAACGACATTAAAACTCTTGTTATAATAGACTTTTTTATCCTTGGACATCTTATATCTTTATCTTTTTAAAATAATCTGAAAAGATCAAATATGCGCTAGTCAGTAAAAAAGCAAGTAACCCTGACATCATCATCTTCTTTACAGTTTTTTTAGACTCTTTTGAGCCTGGAGTAGCTGCGTCCAAGACCTTTACCATAGGTTTATTGGGAGTGATATCTAAGCTGGAATTTATATTATCCAGGTTATCTATAGCAAAAATAGCTATCTTCTCTATCAGCATAGGGTCGGAACCGCGCACGTCTATAGCAAGGCCTGCTATTATAGGCCGAGTTTTAATGCTATAGAAGAATCCTGGTTTTTTATCCAGCTCAAATTTAGCTCTTATATCCTTAGACATACGCCTGCTTTGCAATATAGAGATCACTACCTCATTAAAAGAATTTGCAGAAGACGCGCTGGAAACACCTAAAAACTTGCTTAATGAAGAGATGGAGTTTTCACCCCGATAAGAAAGGATCGTAACAGTAGTGATATATGCTGAGGGTTTTATTATGGTCACCAGCATTGCCATGAATACAGCTATGCCTATTACTAATGCCAATATCCTAGAGTTCTTTTTATAGAGATCCACGTAATGTAAGATACTTATCTCATATCCCATACAAGCTCCTTTTTGTTATATATGTTATATATACTACTTATAAGACAAGCATTGATTATAGCGTATAGAGGGTAAAAATGCAATTGAAAGTTTATGAGTCGGATTTTACAGCATAGGCAGTAATAAGGCCGGACCGTCTTATTATCGAACAGAATATGTCAAAAGGGAAAGAAAAAAGCCTGAATCTTGCAAGATTGACCTTGATACCCCTATCTTTTAAATAATATTGCAGGCTTGGAAAAAACGCAGATGTCAGCCAGTCATGCCTTATTTTTGTAACCTTGTATCCTGTTTTTTCAAGCAGATACCTCAAGGTCTGTGGTCTGAATTGGCTGTAATGTGTAGGAACTTCTAAATGATGCCAGTATTTTTTAAAGAGCCTTGCTTCCAGGCTGCATATATTGGGTACCCATATCACTAAACGTCCGCCTTTTTTTAAGAGCTGCCTTGCTATCTTTAAATCTCTCGCAGGGTTTTTCATATGCTCTAAGGAAGCCCAGAATGTTATAATGTCAAATTGCGTCTGGAATTTAATGTCGCAAAGCTCGCCTTTATGAACATCCAGACCGGATAAATTACAAAGATTTACCATATACTCGCTTACCTCTGTGCCTGAACATTTCCAGCCTTTTTCTTTCATAAACCTTAAAAAATTTCCATTCCCAGCTCCCACATCCAATACCTGCCCTTTTTCGCCTGAAATATTCCTAAATAAAACATAATATGCCTTCTGGATAAAATCGAATTTATCTGTGTGAGGATTATAATCTTTGGGGTAAAATTTCAGGATATCTACAGGCGTTGGATTAGTATAGATATGTCCGCAATTAGAGCATTGGACCAACTGAAACTCCTCTTCCTGATT
>JAHJGB010000109.1 GCA_018824725.1 Candidatus Omnitrophota bacterium | reverse complement strand
ATTCGGCAGATGATCTTTAAATGCCTCGAGTGCCTGTTCACGTAAAGCGATACGGTCAACAAGAAATAGAACCTTTTGCACCCTGTTAGTGCGCATAAGAACATCTAAAAGTCCCATACAGGTTCGTGTCTTTCCTGTGCCTGTTGCCATAACTAAAAGAAACTTCCTATGTTTCTTTTCTATGCGCTCAAGAACCGAACGAATAGCCTGTATCTGATACGGTCGTCCGGCAATGTCTGTGTTAATCAATTCGCTTGAAAGGATTTTATTGTGGTCATGCAGAAACCGCATGCGCTCTAAATCGACAAGCGTGGGGAAGCCGAAAACTTTGCGAGGCGGGTAGTTATCGGTATCCCAGAAAAATATCTCATAACCATTAGTGTAAAACACAAACGGCATAGGTCCGCCGTTAGCCTTTTGTATTTTCTCTGCATAATTACGCGCCTGCTCTTTGCCAATCTCGGCATCAATAGATGTTTTCTTAGCTTCAACAACTGCGATAGGTTTTCCCTCTTTTGAAAGCAAAGCATAGTCAGCGAAAAGGTGACCCTGATAAGGCGTTTCAGGTTCCCGCACTCCTTGGGGCAAGCCTACCCAAATATCAAGTTCCTGCGTTACATGCACAGGATTACTGACATCCCATCCAGAAAGTTTAAGCCGTTTGTCTATTATTTCTTTTCTTGTCTGTGATTCACTTTTTGTCATAACAAAACTAACTCCCCTTCGTCCGCGAAACTGTAATAATTACCATCCCCGATGATAATGTGGTCAACCAACTTTACCTCCATCAGCTTTCCGGCATCGCTTAACTCTTTGGTAAATTTTTTATCCTGCGCGCTTGGCGTAATGTTACCGCTCGGATGATTATGCACACAGATAATCGATGCCGCGAATTTCTGTAAGGCGCTGTGGATGATCTCACGCACGATCGGCATGGCATGGTCAACGGTGCCGGTGGCGGCATTGGCGATGTCGATGACGCGGTTGTTGCTATCGAGACAGACGACCTTAAAACTTTCGGTCTTTAAATCCCGCATCTGCGGCATAAGAATATCCACAATATCCTTGGCTGATGATACTTTTTGTTTGCCGGTACTTGCCTCATCCTCCCGAAACCGCCTACCAATCTCAAGCGCGGCCTGGATATGAGCTGTCTTAGCGCTTCCTAAACCCTTAAAATCCTTCCAGTCACGCACATCCGTATGAACCATATTCCTGAATGTGCCGAATTTCTTCATGACTTTACGCGCAATATCAATGGCGCTTGAGCCATTGGTGCCGGTGCGCAAGAGAATCGCCAGAAGCTCAGAATTACTCAGGGCCCGCGCGCCCTTCTTCAACAACTTCTCCCTCGGCCTCTCATCCTCCGGCCAGGATTTAATACCTGTTATTTTTCTTTCTTTCACCATTATTTATTCGTTTCCGTCTTAATAAACTCCTGCAAATCCTCTGCTTGTCATGCTACAGGCGGAGGCGGCGCAACAGACTGATCAAGAACTTCCCAGAATTTCTTTCTTTTTTCAGAAGATGGCTCGGATTGCGTGGGGAATTCTAAAAAAGGAACCTTTATGTTCTCCTTCGTAAGCTCCTCTTCCAGAATCTCGGCCATGATTCCTTTTAATACCGGCTCGTCAGGATCTGGGCTATCCACAGGGTTCGGTGATTCTGTCTGATACCTGTTTACCTTATGCTTTCCCCAGTGTATCCCGCAAGTAGGGCTGTTTTCAAGGCCTATGAAACAGGTTAGGCGGTATTTATTTTTTATGAATTCCCTGGCCATGAGCATAGGTATTTTAAGAAGGTCTTTGCAATGGTTTCTGAAAAAAACGCTGTCATATTGCTGTCTTCCCTGCGGGTTGCGTTGCAGGCCCATGGCGGTAGTTTCCGGGCATGGGTATTGTATTATACCTACCCTCCTTCTCATGAGGTAACTTGTCAGCTCTTGCGATAACTGGAAATTCTGTCCTAAAATATGAACCCTGCAATACGGATTTATAAGGCACTGGGCTATAAGAATGATTTTTTTGTCTTTTTTACTCATGTCCTTTACCTCCTTTATAATTTTCTCGAGTCATATGCCCAATGGAGGATTGCCTGCCGTTGTTTCGGTCTACAGACAGTGTCTCCTTTCTTACAGTTTTTCTTAATTTGGGCGATATGTCTTTTTATCGCTTTCCATCTTTTTATCTGGCGCTCATCCTCTTCCGTCAGGCGCCTGCCCATATAATAACGGCAATACCACTGAAACCATCCACGCGGGTCATTCTTATATATCCATCCCTTTTTTCTCCAGACAGAAAGTGGCTGGCTGGCATTTATACCGAAATAATTTAACTTTGGATCATGTCTTTCGGGACACAGTTTTGCTTTTTTATACCAAGATTCCGGAAACTCATTTCTGCAATCAGTCATGTATTTCCCGCCAAAAACTCCCAGCTCAAGCATTTTTTTCGGGGTAAGCTCCGGCTTGAATGCCGGATGGAAATTTTTACCGGCTGGTTCCGTCAGATAATAACGGAACTTCTTCTGCATTTTATCATTAATGATTATAGTTTTTTTCATACGTCTTTTATTTTAAGCTCTGAAACTTCCTGGAATCGTTGTACAAAAATATATCTATCTACCTTTACAGTAACTATAGAAGTGTCCGGGTCATTGATAAAGCCTTTCAGGTGCGGAAACCTTTTTAAATAGAGACGCCTATATTTTGTTTTTAGGGATTTTTTTGCTTTTACGGTTTTCCCGGTAATTGTCAACGCAACAGCGTGTTTAAAATCGCCCGCATAATTTGTTCTATTGTCAATCAACATTGAAACACTGGAATGGCTTACGATATTTCTATACTTTCTCGTATGTCTCATTGTAGCGAAAAGTATGAATCTAAGGTCTTTTGTAAAAGCATAACATATCAGCGTATTGTAGGGATAGGTTTCACCATGAGTCGCAAGCACGCCTAATTTTTGTTTAATTAGAAGCTCCTTTACTTTATTCTTGAGGTGAGATATATCTTTTATCATATTGACACAGGTTTACTTTTCTTCTCTTCCTTCAAAAACGCGGAGACGGCAGAACTAATCTCCTCAAAAGTAACTGGATAGTAATTCCAGACCTCGACCGATAGATTTACGATCAAGGATTTCTCGTTCAAGCGCTTTACCTTATAATGCTGATGAACATGGCCACAATAAAGGGCCTGCCGCAATAGCGAATGATATTGAAATGCGAAAAGTGATAATCTGCCGTCCACCAGTAGTTCATAAT
>JAHJGB010000180.1 GCA_018824725.1 Candidatus Omnitrophota bacterium | reverse complement strand
AGCTCTACAGGTGCTCACAATTAATCCAAAAAGAATTAAGAATAGCAGCGTTCTTCTCATATAACTCTCTCATTCGCAAGGATTTTTTTTCCGTTAAGGCGGACGGTTAACGGTATTTCATCTGTAACTATATCCTTAACGTATTCTTTTTTGCTTCTGTTTATTTTTAATACCTCTACATTGGCCACCGAATATCTCCTTGAATTTTTTATCTGTAAATTTATTTAACGCGCTTGCTAATTGGTCGAAATTTCCGACCAGTTTCCTTCCTGCAGGGGTCAGGCGAGAGCCACCTCCTTCCTTTCCTCCCTTTGTGCGCTCTATGAGTTTGAAGCCAAGCCGTTTTTCTATGGCTGTAATATATCCCCAGGCATGCCTGAAAGAGATGCCCATTTTTCCAGAAGCTTTATTTATTGAGCCGGTCTGATTAATTGCTTTTAAAAGCCGGGATTTTCCCTCCCCAAACACCAATTTGTCTCTCTTCTCAAGCCACACTTTAGATTTTACTTTCATATGCATTAAGCTCTTTTAGGTCTTCTGGAGTATTGACATTAAAAAAGGAAAGGTATTCGCCTTTCTTTACCTTAATATATTCGCAGTTACACCTTTTTAAAAGTTGATTTAAAGAAAATTCCTTTTCCTTTAGCAAATGTTCTATCTTTCCAAGAATTTTACTTGAGTATACTGCATGAAGCGGCTCAATGCTTCTGGAAGTATAGGGAACAACGCAATCGCAGCCATTCTCCTTTGAGATATTGAGTAGTCTTTTTATTAACCCGATATGCAAAAAAGGCATATCGCAAGCAACAAAAAAAGCCTTATCATTGGAGATTGATTTTAAGCCGGTGTAAATACCGCCCAATGGCCCGTATCCACTGATTGAATCCTCGACTATCTTAACATCTTTAAATTCAACAAAATTATTCTTATCATCGGTTACGATAAATATTTCATTGAACAGGGAATGGAATACCTCTAAGATAATATCTATCATTCTTTTTCCGTTGACAGTTAATAAGGCCTTGGGACGTCCCATTCTGCTGCTTCTGCCTCCGGCTAAAATAACGCCTGTGCTTATGTTTGGCAAGGTTTCTTTAGGTTTCATATTTCTCTTTCTTTGTCCGGCAGTTCCTTAATCTGACCGAAGCTAAAAACAGGACCGTCTATACAGGCAAATTTATCCCCTATGTTGCAGTGTCCGCATTTGCCGATGCCGCACTTCATATATCTTTCAAGACTCACGTAGATATTGTCTGGCTTAAACCCGGATTCCAGCAATTTCTGAAGCACAAACTTTATCATTATGGGCGGGCCGCATACGTAGGCGATTGCATCCTTAGGAGAAATCTCTGTTTTCTTCCAGAGTGTAGTCACCACCCCTATATTTCCCTTCCAGCCATTGGCCGGCTTATCTACTGTAAGGAGCACTTCTGCTTGAGGTATCCCCTGCCAGATTTTAAGCTCTTCTTTGAAACAAAGCTCATCCGGGGCTTTAGCTCCGTAAAGTATTTTAATATTTCCGAAATCATCCCGATTATCAAAAGCCATATTAATAACGCTCCTTAAAGGCGGAAGACCTATTCCGCCGGCAACAAACAAAAGATTCCTGTTCTTTGCTTCCTCAAAAGGAAACGAGTTTCCATAAGGTCCCCTAAGATAAACAGTGTCACCAACCTTAAGTTTGTGTATAGCTTTTGTCACCTTACCCACTGCCCTTACGGTAAATTCTAAAAAGCCCTTCCTTGACGGAGACGAGGTTATAGAAATAGGCGCTTCGCCTGCGCCTAAAACAGAAATCTCCACAAACTGACCCGGCTTATAATCGAATGAATCCCGAAGGCGCTTATCCTTAAATCGCACCTTAAGCGTCCTGGTATCAAAACTCTCTGTTTGAATTGCCTCAATGATTGCGGGATAAGGTATGTATTCGTTCTTCATGCCGTTATCTCCTGTATGAATTTGGACATACCCAGCTCAACCGGGCAGCTTGTTAGGCATCTTCCACAGCCGACACATCCGCTTTTTCCGGTTGTTTTATAGTCATACCAGAGTTTATGCTCATATCTTCTGGATGCTCTTAGCCACTTTGTTTCACGAGGATTGAATCCGCTTGCCTCTCTGGTGAAGCCTTCAAATACACAGGTATCCCAGTTGCGGTATCTAATCATAGCCTCGTTTTCTTTATCGTCAAATACATTAAAACAGGTGCATGTAGGGCAGACATAAATACAGCCGCCACAATGGATGCATCTCTGGGCAATCTTTTTATATATTTCTTCAGGGGGCTCTTTTCCCTTCATAAGCTCAACGGCCCGGGAGAAATCTATTTTAAGCTCTATTGAATCAACTGCTTTTTCCTTTACCGTCAAGGCTTTGTCTACCTCAGAATTAGAACAAAGCTTAAAGAATCTCTTATATTTTAAGATAAAATCCTCTCCCCTTTTTGAACCTATTTCCACAAGATATGCCTCGCCTATATCCACTAACTGAATGTCGAAATCCTTGTCTAGAAACGGCCCTGTTTTTGCCGATGTGCAGAAACAGGCGTTTTGCCGCGGGGGAGTCAAGCAGCTTTTGATAATCACCAGTCTATCCTTAGTCCGGCTTAGATAATAATTATCCTGGAAGGTCCGCTTAAAGAATTCGTCGCTGAATAATATTCCCTGGTAATCATAGGCCTTGATGCCAAACAGGAGCTTTTTTGAATATTCTACAGTTTCCTCGATTTTATTCTTTTTAATTTCAAATAGCGATTCAAGCTGAGGGAAGAATAAATCTTTAGGGGGAACAGGAATCCATTTGTCATCCAGGGTAACCCTATTTAAGGCCTCCTTTATATTTTCTTTTGGCAGGCAGCAGAAATTAACGTCTCCTCCCTGCACCTCTAAAGGTGCGTAAATATTCCATTCCCGGGAAGCCTCTTTTAATAAGAGCCTTATGTCGGATTTATTGATTAAAGCGGATTTCATAGTTTCTCTATTTTGACCGCGCAGACCTTATATTCCGGAATCTTGGCTATCGGGTCTATCGCCGGATTTGTCAGAACATTGGCAGCCGCTTCTTTAAAATGAAATGGTATAAACACAGAGCCCTCTTGCGACTTTTCGGTTATTCTTGCCTTCAATTCTATTCTGCCCCTCCTGGATGAAACTCTGAGCATATCGTCTTTTTTAATTCCAAGCCCCTGTGCGTCGTTAGGGTGAATTTCAACATAGGCAGTAGGGACTTCTCTATCCAAGGTTGAGGTTCTGCGGGTCATTGTTCCTGTATGCCAGTGCCAGTAGGTTCTGCCTGTGCTTAAGATAAAATTATATTCCTCATCCGGAAGTTCATTTGGAGGAATGTACGGCCTGGGCGAGAATGTCCCTTTTCCTTTGCTGAATCTGTCCTTGTGTAAAAATTTGGTTCCAGGGTGTTCCTTGGTTGAGCAGGGCCATTGGAGTCCAAAGGGCTCCAGCCTGTCATAGCTTATTCCCGCATACATAGGAGTGACCGAAGCTATCTCATCCATTATTTCAGAGGGCCGACTGTAATTCATGCCTTTATATCCGCATCTTTCGGCAACCTCGCAGATAATCTGCCAATCAGCCCTTGCCTGGCCAGGAGGATTAATTACCTTCCTTATTCTCTGGACCCTGCGTTCGGTATTGGTAAATGTTCCGTCTTTTTCAGCATAGCTTGCCGCAGGAAGAACTACGTCTGCGTACTCTGCGGTTTCGGAAAGGAATATATCCTGCACTACCAAAAATTCTATCTTTTCAAGGCAGGCT
>JAHJGB010000108.1 GCA_018824725.1 Candidatus Omnitrophota bacterium | reverse complement strand
CAAGGAAGCTTTTGGGAATAGTTTATCGAGCTTTAAAATACGATTTAGTATATGAAGATTTTAATCGTTACAAATTGGCAGCAACTTAAATAAAACCAAAGTCTTATGAGTAGATGAGGCTTGATTTTTAACATAGGAGGGGTTATGAAAAAAATATCTTGTTTATTCTTGAGTCTTTTATTTTTATTTGGTTGTTCAACCGCTAGCTCTCACTCGAAGTCAGTTAAATCAGATGCAGGCGATAGAATAACTGTGGGGAAAGTTCAACGTGAGATTCGCATTGGAATGCCATCTTCTCAGGTTATTGAGGCATTGGGTTCGCCTAACATAGTATCAACAGATGAAAACAGGTTAGAGGTCTGGGTTTATGATAAGATGGCTACAGATGTATCTTATTCAAACAGTGATGGCGGTGTTTGGTTAATACTAGGAGCAGTTGGCGGATCTTCAGGAGCGGCCTCAAAAACCCAGAGGACGCTGACTATAGTTATAAAATTTGACGAGGATAAGAAAGTCCGTGATTTTGCGTATCATTCTTCCAGTTTTTAAAGGAGAGTAGCATGAAAGAAAGATATAAGTTTTTAAGGTTTCTTGTCATATTTTTATGTTTAAGTATTATTGGTTGTGCTAGTATTCCAAAAGGTTTCCTGAAACCTAACGAAACTACTTTAGAGAGAAGACAGTTACAAATAAGGCAATATGATACAACAAATGAGGAACAGATCTTGGCAGCTGTCGCTGGTGTCTTGCAGGATTTAGGTTTTACTCTGGATAACAGTGAGACTAAATTAGGATTTGTAGCAGCCTCTAAAAAAGCCGATGCGAAAAGCGGAGGTCAAATGACAGCCGCGTTTTTTCTTGATATGCTAGACGCTTTAGGAGGAAGAAAGGGTCAGAATATGGCCCAATGCGATAAGGAGCAAGTTGTTAAAGCCTCATTAATTACAAAACCAAGTCTTGATGGAAGCAAAATAGTTGTTCGAGTTACTTTTCAGAGAGTAGTTTGGAATATGAATAATCAAATTAGCAGGGTAGAGAGTATTAATGAACCGGAAATATATCAAAAGTTTTATGATAGTTTATCAAAAGCAATATTTTTGGAGGCTCAGAAAATATGAAAAAACTAATTAGATATTTTGGTATTTCTGCGATTTTATTATCTATGGTCGTTTTATCATATGGGTGTGCGACTACAGCTGGGAAGGCTTTTGAAACTAGCGAAAGTCAGGTTAAATTAAGAAGCATGCAGACAAGGGCTTTCGACACAACAGATAAGCAGAAAATGATGCAAACCGTGATAAGTACTATGCAAGATTTAGAATTTGTAATCGATAAAGCTGATCTGACACTCGGTTCTATAAGTGGGTCTAAGTTCCTTGGATATGCAGTTGTTGCAATGACTGTAACTGTTAGGCCTAGGGGCGAAAAACAATTGCTGGTAAGAGCAAATGCCCAGTATGGAATCAAATCTGTAGAAGATCCTGAAACATATCAAGATTTCTTTACTGCTTTGGAAAAAGCTTTATTCTTAACAGCACAACAGGTAGAGTGACCAGTACTATTATCAAGTGTGTTTTTCCACATTTCTTTCTGTTTTTTCCAATCAACTTCCATAATCAATTTGTAAATTTTATATTCTGGTATTTTGGATATTCCCACGTTTTCAGAAAAAAGTATTTCTTCTTGTATCTTTGGCGTTAACAGTAGGAAACTCATTATCTGATATATCCTCGGAAGATCCATATTAAGCCATCGTGCCACCTGTTTTAAATCTTTTGCTTCGCCTCTATCTATAAGATTCTGTATTTGATGCGCCAGGATCAAATTCTGGCGCAGAGGTGGTTCCTTTTTAATGGTATCCTCTTTAGGCGGCGGAGGAGGCACTATTATCTGTTTCAGGTTCACTTTGAATTCATGCCTTTTGGGATCTTTAAGCAGGGTAATGCCTAAGGTATCAATAGTGCAGTCCACTTCTTTGATCATCGTTTCCAATATAGCTCTTTGCTTTACCATTGGAGTCTGATTCCATTCATCCTGCGGTATATCGAAATCAGGGCATATTTTTCTTAAATAATCAACTACAGCGTGTTCCAATCTACGCGCGTTTACTGTCTTGGTAGGGCATGTGGCATAGCCTCTTTTATTGGCGCTTGAACAGAGATAAAATAGGTATTTATTGTTTCTCTTTTTTGCATAAGTATGAAGCATTGAGCATCCACAGGCCTTACATTTCACCATACGGCTTAAAAGGCCGGATCCTTTGGGAGTCTTTGCTCTAATGATGGCATCTCGATTCCTGTTGTTATAATCGCGGATTTCTTTGGCCTTTTGAAAGCTTTCCTCATCTATGATGGCCTTATGCTCACCTTCATAGATCTTGCCATGATAATCAACCTTACCAATATAGACTGCATTTTTAAGCATAAGCTGGATAGTTGTCTTCTTAAGCTTGATCCCGCCAGACAACATGCCTTTTCTTAAGTAAGTCTTGGTCCTATAGCCTTTCTCAGTAAGTATCCGCGTTACTTCCAGAATAGAGCGCTTCTGGATATAAAGATCGAATACTTCTCTGATTATCTTGGCCTCTTTTGGATTAATAACAAGCTTATGGTTTTCCTTATCAAGATCATATCCCAAAGGTGGCCTGCCGCCCATCCATTTGCCCCTCATGCGCGCAGCACCCATTTTATCGCGCGTCCTTTCGCTTATTATCTCCCGTTCGAACTGGGCAAAGGAGAGGAGGATGTTAAGTGTAAGCCTTCCCATGGAGTTATTCGTATTAAAATGCTGGGTTACAGATACGAAGGTGACATTATGATCTTCGAATAACTGGAGCAATTTGGCAAAATCTAAGAGAGATCGCGATAATCTGTCTACTTTATAGACCACCACGCAGTCAAACTTCTTAGCTTTTATATCAGCTATGAGCTTTTCCAGGGCTGGCCGTTCCATCGTGGCGCCGCTATAGCCAAAATCATCGTATTTTTCTTTAAGAGCGACCCATCCCTGGCCTTTCTGGCTGGCTATGTAGCTTTCAGAGGAATCTCTTTGAGCATCCAATGATGTAAAATCCTGCTCTGAGCCTTCGGCCACAGACTTACGTGTATAAATAGCGCACCTGACTAAATCTTTAACCTCATTTTTCATACATCTCCTTAAATATTAAAGAACTCATACCCGCTCCAGTGTGATCCAGTTATTTCCTGCGCCAGAGCAGTAAGAGTCTTATATATCTTATTACTATATTCAAAGCCTTTTTCCAGGACTTTAACCTCCAGCTTTTGGCCCTTGTAATTTTTCACGATGACTGTTCCTGGGATAGGCAGCCTTTCATCCCTGAAATCAGGCCTTTTCTTGATAGACTTTGACCGTAATGTCCTATTGTTAATAGGATCATATAACTCTATAAGCTCCTTGAGCCGTTTTTGAGCCTTCTTGGATAACCCACCATATTCAAGCTCCTGGAGCCTGTAAGCAATCCTGCGCCAAAGGTAAGTCCTGTTATTCGAAAGCGCATCTTTGCCATAAAGCTCGCTGTATTTTTTCTGAAGCGCATCAAGCGGCGCTTCCTTAAGCGCCATTATTTGAACCATCGCATTATCTCGCATTCAGGCCTCCAGTAGCCTATCTTCACTCGCTACCTATAGGGCCATATAATTAGAGATATAGCAAGGGAAATAGAGAGATATTTTTAGGTTGTGGAATAGTCCTAAAGAGGCTATAATAAAATACACTATGTGGAGATAGGGCAATTATGGAGAACCTACATATTATCAATTGAAAAATTCTTAAGCCGGGATCAAAAGCCCGGCTTTTAAGTTTGGAGGACAGTGGCGATTTGATAAAGCACAATTAACAAAAAGAATAAATGAATACAGGCGTTACGAGTATAAGATCCCTAAATAATAACAATGTAAGGTAAAAATATGCCAAGAGGACGAAAAAAGCAGAGTAAAGACATAAAAGTCGATGCGTATACTCATAAAGGTAAAAAGCGCAGGAATAATCCTCACGTTGGCCTTGTCTCAAGCGCGACAGATAAATTAAACGGCCGGACGAAATACAAGCATGATCCGTATATCGACCCATTTCTTAGTTGGGCAGGAAAAGCCGAAGGAATGAGTTTTGATGTTCAAAATGTCAGCTTGCATATCCATGAGCGTATTGACCCGAAGCGCATCGCCAAAGCTTTCCTAAAGAAAAAAGAGCAGAAGCAATTTCAGCTCGATCTATTCGAACAGCCGGACAATGACCCGCCGCTTACTAAAGCCATTGATTTTTATAAGCACGATCAGGACTGGGCAAATCGCCTTATTGCCGGTGATTCACTTCTGGTAATGAATTCACTGCTTAAGAAAGAAGGTATGGCCGGTAAAGTGCAAATGGTTTATATCGATCCGCCGTATGGCATTAAATATTATTCTAACTTTCAGCCTTTTGTTAATAAGCGCAGTGTTAAGGATGGTAATGATGCGGATATTCCTGCTGAACCTGAAATGATACAAGCCTTCCGCGATACTTGGAAGCTTGACGTACATAGTTACTTAACACATTTACGGGATCGACTCTTGTTGTCGAGGAATTGCTAAACAGTGGAGGCAGTTGTTTTGTTCAGATTGGAGATGAAAATATACATCATGTTCGAGAAGTGACAGACGAAGTGTTTGGAAAAGATAATTTTATAAGTTTGATAACTGTTATTAAAACAGGTGGCTTGAGTAGTAAGTATGTTAGCGGGATAGCAGATTATTTGCTTTGGTATGCAAAAGATGCGAAAGAAATTAAATTTAGAAATATTTTCCTCCCCAAAGAATTAGGAAAGGAAGGCACATCTCAATATGTCTGGTTCGAAGATGATAAAGAAGATAAGAGACTAAAAAAAGAAGACTTGTTACGTGATGTTGATTTAAATAAGGTTTTTGCCGCAGACAATTTAACATCGCAGGGCAATGCAATAACAAACTATGAATATCAAGGAAAGATTTTTTCTGGTGGATGGAAAACTACCAATCCTGATGGACTTGATAACTTAGCAAGCAAGGGGCGCCTTAAGCCTATTGGTAATTCCCTAATGTATAAGAGATTTTTTAATGATTTTCCATATCAACAAATGACTAATGTTTGGAAGAATCTTTTACTTACTGGTTTTTCTGATGCAAAAATTTACGTTGTTCAAACTGCGACAAAAGTGATTGAAAGATGCCTTCTAATGACCACAGATCCTGGCGACTTGGTTCTTGATCCGACTTGTGGTTCAGGAACGACAGCTTACATGGCTGAACAATGGGGACGTCGGTGGATTACATGCGATACTTCGCGCGTAGCAATTACTCTTGCCAAGCAAAGATTAATGACAGCCAAATATGACTATTTTGAACTTGCACATCCTACTGAAGGTATAAAAAGTGGTTTTAAGTATAAAACTGTTTCGCATATTACACTTGGTGCAATTGCCAATAATGAGATACCTGCATTGGAAACTCTTTATGATCAGCCAGGTGTGGAAAAAGGTAAAGTGCGTGTAACAGGTCCTTTTACAGTTGAAGCAGTGCCATGCCTACGCGTAAGACCTTTTGAGGGTAACGAGCCAAAGGTTGAAGCCACAAAGGAAGAATTGGCACGAATTGGCGAAACAGGCAAGCAGGCTGAATGGCGTGACGAATTAAAAACCACCGGTATTCGCGCGACTGGCGGCAAAATCATCAAGTTTTCGCGTCTTGAACCGATGGTGGCTACAAGATTTTTGCACGCTGAAGGTGAAATTCTTGATTCTGGCGGAAAGAATAAACGTGCATATGTCAGCTTTGGTCCGGACTTTGGCCCGCTTGAGCAAAGGCACATTGAAGAAGCGATCAAAGAAGCGAGAGCTCTTAAAGCGAAGCCGGATTTTGTGATTTTCGCGGCATTTCATTTTGACCCTGAAGCGGCCAAAGACGTTGACCAGATTAATTGGCCCAGCGTGATCATTCTTAAAGCTCAAATGAGTGTAGATATGTTGACTAAAGATCTGCGTAAGAAGCGTTCTTCCAGCCATAGTTATTGGCTTATCGGCCAGCCTGATGTCGAGGTTAACAAGGCCAAGGACGGGAAATACAAAGTCAAAGTCCATGGGTTCGATTATTACAACCCTATTACAGGTGAGATTGAATCTAAGGGCACAAAAAATATCTCGATGTGGTTCTTAGATACCGACTACGATGAGAGAAGTTTATATCCAGATCAAGTGTTTTTCCCTGAAGGAAATTCTAAGCGGGATTGGTCGCGGCTTGCTAAAGCTTTGAAAAGTGAGGTTAACGAAGATTCACTTGATAAATTCTCCGGGGTTGAGGCTATTCCATTTTCTGCTGGAGAAAATAAAAAGATCGCAGTTAAAATTGTAGATACTCGCGGCATCGAATCGCTGGTAATTAAAAAGCTGGAGTGAGTATGAGCCAAAAAGAAATAGACCGTTTAATTATAAACAGCCCCTATGAAGAGCCCAAACAACACTGGCTATATATCCGGGAAACGCAGGAATTTGAGCTAAAGGATGGCCGCAGGCAGTCAGGCTATTGGCGCTCAACCGCAAAAACGGCGCAAAACTTTGATGACCCGGGCGAGTTTGTTTCAATAGAGTTGGTAAATAAAATCAGACCAAGAGTTAAGCAGTGGAAAGAAAATGGATATCCTAATGTTACCGGTGTCACACAGAAACTGCTTCGATTTTGGAATGATAATACTCAGCGCAATCAGCCATTCTTCTGGTGTCAGTTGGAAGCGGTTGAAACTGCTATTTGGTTGGCAGAATCCAGTCCTTCTGAGAAGCAAGGAATTGAAATTGCTAATGACGGGAGTTTATGGGAGAGACAATGTCTAAAACTCGCAACCGGTACGGGTAAAACCGTTGTTATGGCGATGCTCATTGCTTGGCAAGCTTTAAACAAGATAGCGAATCTCAAAGATCAGAGATTTTCAAAAAACATCTTAGTTATCGCCCCCGGATTAACTGTCCGCGATAGATTACAGGTGCTTTTGCCGGAGAATACGGAGAATTTTTATCAAATTTTTAGTATTGTAGATTCTACGATGTGGCAAGAATTATTACAGGCCAAAATTGTTGTCACCAACTGGCATACTCTGGCGCCAATCAATGAAAATTACGGCCCAAAGGTTGTGAAAAAAGGCCCGGAAAGCGAAGAGGCTTTTTTCCGTAGGGTCATGCCTGATTTTGGAAACGCTGGCAATATTCTGATAATTAACGATGAAGCGCATCATTGCCATCGTCCATTAGCAGATGAGGAAGAATCCGAAAAAGAAAAAGCCACGATTTGGGTAAGCGGCATTGACCGCATTCATGCATCTCGAGGTGTTTTGAGGGCCTACGACTTATCTGCTACACCGTTTAAGCCGACATGCAAAATTAATCAAGGCGAGCAACTGTTTACTTGGATCGTTTGTGATTTTGGTTTGAATGACGCTATTGAGAGCGGTTTAGTAAAAACGCCCAAGGTGGCAGTGCGCGATGATTCTAATGTGGGGCCGGACTTAAAGTCAAAGTTATTCCATATTTATCCAGAGGTACGCGAAGACCTTAACCGCCGCGCTGAGCCGAATGAGGGATTGCCGGATTTAGTGAGAAATGCGGTCAATATCTTGGGTGGTGATTGGTTAAAAGAAAAAGGAAGCTGGGAAAAGCAGGATCCGCCTCGCGAAACTCCGCCGGTTATGATTATGATTTGCAATCGCACCGAAACAGCGGCGCGGCTGGAATATTCAATAGTGAATGGATATTTTGCCGTAGAGGAATTCGGAGAGAAGGACGGCCTTATTCGTATTGATCAAGACGCCTTGGATAAAATTGAAGCAGATGAGGCTGAACGCATTAATGCTGATAAGTCCGGCAAGGAACTAGTGCTGGCCCAGCGTGAAAAGTTTAATACAGTCGGCAAAAAAGGCAGAGCTGGAGAGCAAATTCAGTGCGTTATCGGCGTCAATATGCTTTCTGAAGGTTGGGACGCGAGAACGGTCACTCATATTTTAGGATTACGCGCATTTACAAGTCAACT
>JAHJGB010000107.1 GCA_018824725.1 Candidatus Omnitrophota bacterium | reverse complement strand
TGCTTCTATCATTCGGTTACCCAAAGGATCGATAAGTTCGTCCATGACGATAGCGTTCAGCTTATATTTTTTTAATAGGCCTTTTAGCGCTGGATTTCCCGGCAGATGCATCATCGACATTATTATGGAGCCTGCTTTCATTGCAGCCAACTCTTCTTCCTTAGGTTCCTTAAGCCGCACGACCAATTGACACCCGAGAACCTCTTGAGCTTCTGCGATCTTTGCTCCCACTTTTTCATATCCGGCGTCCTCTATGCCTATACCGAGGCCGGCACCTTTTTCTACGAATATCTTATGCCGGGGAAGAAGGATCTTTAATTCATCGGGCCTTAAGATCACTCTTTTTTCACCCGGCCTCTTTTCACTTACGATCCCTATATCCATATGACGTCCTTTCCTTTGGCGGCGTGATAACGTTTATTCTATATCTGCGTAGTAAAACTTCCTGTTCTCAAAATTCCTGAAGACGTACCTGCGCCCTTTTCTTTTAACGATGTACCTGGGCAATAGCGGCGTTTTCCCTCCGCCGTGTTTTAGGTCCAGTATTAAGCGGGGCACCGCCATGCCGGAGGTATGCCCTATCAGCTCGCGCATGATTTTGAGGGCCCGTACTATGCTCACGCGGAAATGGTATGTCCCCTTCACGGCATCGGGTATATACATATAATAGGGCCTCACCCTCATCATGAGGAGCCCCTCGAAAAGTCTTTTAAGCGTATGAGAGTCATCATTTACGCCGGCCATCAGGACCGTCTGGTTACCCAGCACTATGCCACTGTCGGCAAGCATATTGCAAGCCTTTATGCTCGCGTCTGTTATCTCCTGGAAATGGTTGAAATGCGTATTGAAATATATGGGGGAATATTTTTTTAACATCTCACATAGTTTCGGAGTAATGCGCTGTGGCAATATGCATGGTGTCCGGCTGTCGATCCTGATAATCTGAATATGTTTTATCTTTTTGAGGTATTTCAGATAGTACTCTATCTTATCGTCCTCTAGGAGAAGCGGATCCCCACCGGATATAATGACGTCCCTTATAGCCTTATGCCGCGCTATGTAACGAAACGCCTTTATAAAATCATTCTCCTTCAGTATTTTTTCTTTTATCCCTACTTTTCTTTTCCTTGTGCAGAAACGGCAGTAGCCGGCACAAGCATTGGATACGTACAGCAGAACCCTGTCATCATACCGATGGATAAGCCCTTCAATGGGCGAATATTTTTCTTCCAGTAGGGGGTCTATCCTGCCGGTCGTTTGCCGTATCTCGTGGATATTCGGCACACATTGCTTCCATATCGGGTCGTTCTTCTCCCGTATGAGGCTTAAATAATAAGGATTGATACTAATCGGATATTCCGCCTCTACCCTGCATAAGTCCCTCTTGTTTATCCTCAGGCACCTTGCCAGGGTCGCACCGTCGGTAAAGCTCTTGGACATAAGTTTCTGCCAGTATTCCATAGACACTTCCTTTAATTTATACGGTTCTCCTTGTCGGAGATATTCTTAACGATTTCTTTTAATTCCTTCATATTTATGAACCGGCCGAATTTTTTTAATATGGAGATCTTGTTGACGATATCTGCGACCGCTTCTACAGACGTATACTCATAAGTATGCGTCAGCACCGATACTATAATATCATTCTCCTCAGACTTATTTTTAAGCTCGTCGGCTGTTTTCTCTATAGTATTTGCGTCGGATTTTTCGAAATAAAGATAATTACCCTCCGAAACCCCCATCGGGATCTCATACACGGAAGAATCGCCCTTTCTTCTGTGGTCGGCGTAACTCATCCTGTATAAAGACTCTGGGGAGTCTGTCCAGTCCGACACTACTTTTCCGTTATGCACCAGATGCCTGCCCGGCTCGCACGAAAAATCGAAATAGAGCCTATTTTCTTCCAGGACGGGTATCAGCGCGTGATTGAAGGCGAGAAAACCTCCTCTATAAGCACAGGTTTCCAGGCCCGAGCCGCGCAGGGCCGATGCCTGTTCGGAGATAGCTTTTCTCATCCTTGGCGTATCTTCGAAATAATATTCATTATATGGAAGGTCCTCATGGCAGTGCACCCCTATATCGCCCCCGCTGGATATAATAGAGTTCCACAATGTAATGAATGGTTCTCCCAAGAAAAAGGTACATGCGCACGGAGATGCGTGGATAAAGTGGATGAAACGACCTTCAAGATATCGTGTAGCCACTTTGATCTCTTTTGCGATAAGTTCTTGCATGATCGTTGGGTCAGGCCGCCTCTTTTCAAGAGCCAGCTTTACATCAAAGTACTCTTTCCAATCTCCATCCACGGTAAATATCAAATATAACATATCTAATCTCCCACTACATATAATACACGATAATTCTGAAAAATTCAAAAGAGTTATTATGAAATAAATAGGAATTCAAGAGGGTTCTCCTATCCACTCACCGGACCCAGCCAATATTTCATAGGGAGAATTCTCTTGCAATGAGGAAATGCCTCTCTGTATACAGCTCGGGATGGGTCTGAGAGGATTTTTCTATCTAATCACCGTGCCCTTAAATCCCCTCACTCGCCCAGAAATATGGCGCGACAGAAAAACTCTCTGTAAACAGGTAAACAAAAAGGCTATTGACCGTATCCGATCAATAGCCGTTAAACTCTCCCATTATACGTGGAGAGCAATATTACTGGGGTCCCTCTCGTATCAGTCGAGGGAAAACCTCTCGCTATATATAGGTGTGTATTATAAGGCTGAATATGGCTGTTATCAAGGAAATTCGAGGTTTAGAGGTTTAGAGAGGCTATTTCCTTGCGTAAATTGTCCGTTTTGTCCGGTCTTTTTTTGGCTGGAAATGACACAACTATTTGAAAGATAGGGCGTTACTCATTGTCCATCTCTTTGGGATGGACATTTTCTCTCCGATTTCAAAAAGCCGTATATAATTTCTACATCGGCCGGCAATGATTATCAATAAACTGAATGATGCTATCATCTTAATTTCTCTTTTTATCAAGGATATCCGGATTATTAACGGGTTCGACACGGCCTAAAGCACGGTAGACCGCGTCCAAATGTTCCTGAATTTCAGCATTATCCGGCAAAAGCATGACCGCCATTTCCAGCTGCTCCAATGCCTTATCAAACATCCCTTTCTTGTAGTAAGCCCATCCAAGGCTATCCATGGCCGCGGCATTTTCAGAGTCCAGTAACAACGCTTCCTTAATCAACCTTATGCCCTTATCAAGCTCAACACCTCTCTTGACATAAAGATACCCAAGATTGTTGTACATCGCTATAGATTGAGGATTTAATTCTAAGGCCGTTCTGTATTCTTTTATGGCCTTACCATAAAAGCCCTTCTTCTCGTAAAGATTTCCCAGGTTACCATGAGCGTCTATGTTGTCAGAATCAAGATTCAATACGTCCTTGTATTTTTCTATCGCCTTATCATAAAGGCCTTTATCCTCATAAACAATCGCCAGGTTGTAATGAGCGTCTATATTAGCCGGATTAAGGCCCAAGGCATCCTTGTATTTTGTTATGGCCTTACTGTAGAGATTTTTCTTCTTATAAACATTTCCCAGATTGTAATGAATCCTGCTTAGATTCGGATTCAGGCTCAAGGCCTCTTTATATTTTGCTATAGCCTTGTCGTAGAAACCCTTATTCTCATAAAGATTTCCCAGATTATTGCGAGCCTTGAGGCTAAAAGGAGAACTTTCTGCCGTCTTTGTCCAGAAAGTAAGGGGATTCTTCCATTCAAAATTACGTCTTACCGTGACAACGGAATAGAAAGCAAGGATAATGATGAATAGTAACGCGGCCAACTGCCTTACCCTATCCCGCTTTAGAAAATCTAACTCCAAAGAAGAGAATTTCTTTATCCCAATAGCCAGAACTAAACAAAAACCCAGGGAAGGCATGTAGAGGCGCTGTTCGGAAATCGGCCTGCTGGCTAAAAATATAATATTAGAAATAGGCAGCAAGGTCAAAAAAATCCAAAGCATGGCAAAACAGAACAATTTTGAGTCCTTACCGATGCGGACGCCCTTGGCTATTAAAAGGGATATTTTGATAATAACAGCCAGGGCAAAAAGCGATAATGCGGCAGAGATATAAACTGCCGGCTCAAATAAAGATTCAGGGATACTGAAAATGCGATCCGCATTAAGATTAATAGGAAAGACAAGCAACCCTACGTAATACCCAATAGTTTTAAACACCGTCAAGATATGTATATATGGGTTAAATTCATGCGCGGCCAAGTGCAGGACTTGCCCACTCGAGAAAATAATCTTAAAAGCAGCATAAAGAATCAAAGCTGCCGAAAAAGGCAAAATCCTGACTAATGTTCTTTTATGCTCTTTTTGGGGAAGAAAACATAGGCTATAAAAGACTAATAAAAACGGCAAGACAACTGCTATCTCTTTTGATAACAGTGCCAGGATAAAACAGAATAAAGTCATGGAATAAGAAAAGAACCGAAATGTATTTACGTATCTGATAAAAAACAAAAATGATAAAAGACAAAATAATAATACCAGAGGATCGGAACGGCTCTTTATCCAGGTGATTGACTCGACGTGAACAGGCTGCGCGGCAAAGAACGCCGCGGTTAGAAAAGGCAGATTAAACAAACTCTGCCAGTTAAAATCTGACGATGAAGCCTTTTCTAACTTCAAAACCAAAAAATAAACAAGGATAACGTTCAGAATATGCAAAAGAAGATTGGTAAGATGGAAGCCGACGGGATTTAACTCCCATAAAAAATAATCCAAGGCAAAAGTCGTCATGCTCATTGGCCTGTAAAAAGCCACAGATAACTGTTTCCAATATTGAGGCGTGAAGAAAAACGGTATATTTTTCAGGTCCTTGATATACTCATTATTTACGATATACCTTTTCCCGTCCCAGATAAAAGTATTCTGGAAGGTGTTGCAGAATAAGGTAACGCAGATCAAAACCAATAAGATAAGCCAGGGAAGGTGTTTCCCGATAGAATTTTTAGAATCCATTTCTAATTATCCTCCTGACGCGCAATAAATAATATTTCAAATAAAAAAAGTACCGGTAGTCCCTGCCCCGAATGGCGACCAGTATCTGTAAAAAAACTACCACGAAAGCGGGAATAAACCGGAACACGCGGTATATTTTGTTCTTCAGGATAAATCTCACACACGAACACGGTACTAGGGGCAAAAATTTATAAAAAACTTTGAAATTCCTATTTGTTTTTTCCGCCGCCTTGTTCTTCACGGAACTATTATGATAAAAATCGCCTATCCTGCCTTTTTCTATGCCGGCGATATCCTCTTCATCCAGAAGGCCCGCGTCCATCGCGCTAGCAAGAATCCGCATTTTAGGGAAATACGTCAGTTCAAAACATTTGATCCGATTAATATATTTTAACCGGCTATAAAATCTGGCGCCGAAAAAATAATCATCCAGGCGCTCTCCCGGCAAACCAAACATATGGTCAACATCATAGCGCAGCTTGAGCCTGTCGCAAAGCTTGAAAACCCGCTCAGCGCATTGATTGGTCTCGCGGCGGTTAAGAACATCTATTTTCAGCGATTCGTTCAGGGTCTGCATCCCGAAATCAAGACAATAGCATCCTGACTCTTTGAGCAATCTGCCTATTTCTTCATTAAAAAAAGTGATTTTCCCCCGGCATTTAAAAGGAACTCCTATCTCCCGCTTATATCTTTCCAAAAATACCTTAAGCCATTCTTTGTCGGTAAAGAAAAGCGCGTCAAAAAACATCACTTCCCTATAATTGTATTTTTCTTTCATAACTAATAACTCATGCATTACCGACTCAGCACTTCTTCTGCGGTAAAACTTGTTATCGTAAAGCCTGTTCATATAACTTTCACAACAATAACTACAATTAAATACACACCCCCTGCCGGTCATTATCATGTAGTCATCCTTATAATTAACATATTTTCCAAAAATATCCTTATTGGGAAGAGGTAGTAAATCAAGATTTTGAATGGGCGGCCTTAGCCTGTTTCTTGCAACGCGTCCGTCATTCTTATACCAAAGATTCTCTATGTCATATCCCGTCTTCTTCAAGGAAAGGACTTCTACTAAATCAAGCAAGGCATATTCACCTTCTCCTTCAATGACAAAATCCACAAAGTCCTTTTCGATCACTGATTCCGGAATCAAACTAGCATGCACTCCTCCGAATACAATCTTGACGCCCAGCCTCTCCTTGGTTATCTTTGCAATATCGCAGGCCCAGGCATAGGTGCTGGTATAAACAGAAAAGGCCACTAGATCAGGGGCTGATTTCTCTATTTTATCTATGACTTTCTCTCTCTGGCTAAATACCTTCTCTAAAAAAGATGTGTAAAATACATTATCCTCAAACCCAAAAAGCCCGGGGTCGCACGCTAAAAAAGTCTCATGTCCGGCCTTTTCCAGAATACTAGACAGATATTCTATGCCTAAATTTTCTCTTCCCAAGTGAACAAAAGTAACCCTCATCTCCGCTCCTCATGGTAAGCGACGAACTTATCATCTTCCCTGGAAACATTTTCCTGGCTGAAAATCATGTCTAAATACCCTAAAAACTTTCGCTTAAACTCCTTGAATGACTTAACCCTCAAGCTTGCCTTTAACAAGAACAAAAAACGAGAGTGGTAATTTACATAAGCCCATCTTGCCAAACGGTCAATTTCTTTGTTGCTAAGCTCGGTCCATGGCCGGGGAAGAGACCTGTCCGTTTCTTTTGCGAGTATCCAATCTTGCCAATAATCTCTTTCTCCTTTCTCTATCATCCTTCTCCATAAAGGCGTAAGAGGTTTAGCCAGGCACTTGGAGAACTGAACGTAATCTAAATCAAGCTCTTTGGCAAACTTTAAAGTTTTTTTTACGGTTTTTCTCGTCTCTCCCGGGGCGCCAACCAAGAAAAAACCTAAAACTTTCATCCCTAACTCTTTTGTATATTTAACGGTTTTTCTTATCTGATCCAAGGTAATGCCTTTATTTATCCCATCCAATATCTCTTGAGAACCAGACTCAAGGCCATAGTAAATTCTACCGCATCCCGCTTCTTTCATCTCCTTAAGAAGCTCGGGATCTATATCCACGCGAGACCTACAGGCCCAAAGAATATCCAAATTCCTATTTCTCATCTCCCGGCATATAGCTATAGTCCTCTTTTTATCAATTGTAAAGTCATAATCAAAAATATCAATTTCCCGGATACCATATTTATAGAAACATTCCTCCATTTCATTTACAACAGTCTCAGGGCTGCGGGGATTATAGACGCTTCTTCCCGCCTCGCAGAAATCGCATTTATAAGGACATCCTAAACTTGTAATCATAACTGTAAAATTTTTTCTTTCCGTAGGAAACTCTGCGTAAAGTTGATTAGGCAAAAGGTCTCTGGCGGGATTTGGAAATTTCTCAAATTCTACCGGCCTTGGAAGATTTAACTTAATATGGCCTTTTTCCTTATAAACCAAGCCTGCCACTTCTTCTAATTTTCTTCTGCCCTCCAAGGCCTCAAATAAATGAGGAATAGTATCCAAGGCATGCTCTATAACCCCATAATCTATCTGAGGATAACTGATTGATTCCTTAGGGTAAATGCGAAGATTATATCCACCTATTACTACCGGGACTTTTAACTGGCTTTTAAGATAATTTATCCACTCTAATGTGTCGACAAACATATAAGTAGTCATCATGAAGCCCATAATATCAGGCTTAAAACTTCTAAGCCTATCTAAAACTTCCCGTTTGGTAAGATTTAATGTCCGGGCATCAATAATAGTCACCTCGTGACCTGCGTCTCGTGCGATGGCGGCAACCCAGGCGAGACTAAGCGGAGGAAACATCCCAAAATATTTCTGAACAACCCGTAAATTTTCTTCATGGACTTTATATTTGAAAGGATTAAAAATCAAGGCAAATTTCATTTTTTCACTTCCTTAAAAAACCTTCGACCTTTTTAGCCACGTCTTCCACTTTGATGCTTCTTAGGCACTCTCCCGTGACACAAAGCGAAGTCCTTGCGTTATACACATTCACGCAAGGACTGCAGACTAAACCAGCGGCTACCACCTCTATCCTTTCACTTGATTGTCCGTAAAGAAAAGGCGTTTCCGGCCCGAAAAGAACCACCGATTTTATCGGCGTTAACGTTGAAAAATGGGCAGGCCCGCTGTCGGTCGTCACTAAGACATCAGAGATGAAATATAACACAAGTAGCTCTCTTAACGAGATACGGCCGGCCAAAGAAACAGCGCCTGTTATATTAGACGCCATTATATTAGATTTTTCTTTTTCGCCAATAGGACCCGTAATTATTATTGTGGCTTTAGGGAACTTTTCTAAAAGTTTCTTGGCCAACTTTATATAATTTTCCTCCGGCCACCTCCTTAACGGCAATAAGTCTTGTATCTTTGGATTTAATATTATTATTGGCCAGCTTAAAACAGAATTCTTCAATTTCATAATTTTCTTTATCAGTAATTTCTGTTCATCTTCTGTAGGTAAAAAAGTGAAGGGGTAGTCTGTGATTTTTGGAATTTCAAAAATCATAGGCTTATTGTCCTGGGATGGGGCATGATTCAAAGCTTCTAGCAAGCTTACAAAGAAAAACTTTATATGCAAGTAAGGATTGTACAGCAGTTTATGAGTAAATAAGTCTCCTCGATAGGGGCCTCCATAACCAAAACAGTGCAAACCCACCCTTTTATCAGCACCGCAGAGATATGAAAAAATGGCCGTGGCTCTGGAAAAAAATCCCATATCCACAACAGCGTCTATTTTTTCTTTCCGCGCCTTACCAATGGCTTTAATTGCTGAACAAATAAATTTAAGCGCATTTTCTGAGCTAACTTCGATAATATTAGATCCTGACACCAGATCCAATATGTCTAATATAGGCCTATTTTCCTTAAAAACCATAAAATAAATATTATCTTTGCCTACCAAGTCCTGGGCTTTTTTAAAAGCGGGATAGGCTAATATGGTTGAGCCTTGTTCAGCTAATTTTATGAAAAGAATTTTGGAAGGTTTTTGATATCTTAACCTATTTTTTCTAAAAATATTATAAAATCTTCTTTGTAAAGTTAAAATAAAGCAGAAAATCCGACCTATATTTTTATCATACCAACGCATGACTCCTGGATTCAATTTTAACCACCCCTCTTTTTATGTGTTATTCTCCTCTATTATTTTTGATTTTATCATATCTGGTTAGCCATTACAAGTCCATGCCGATAACATGAAAATTGTCATCAAGCGCCGCCTAGACAGAAAAGAAACTGTTTGTAATTTATAATGGTATCGACCTGCGCAAAAAGTATGCGGAAAATTGAGGTCCCTTCCGTATGAGCCGAGGAGGAACTTCTCGCTATATAATATATTAGGTATGTATTATAAGGCTGAATATGGCAGTTATCAAGGAAATTCGAGGTTTCGAGGTTTAGAGGTTTAGAGAGGCTATTTCCTTGCGTAATTTGTCCGTTTTGTCCGGTAATTTTTGGCCTTAAATCGCGTAACTATTTGAGAGATAAAGAGCTAATTCATGTCCGCCCTTCGTGGCGGACATTGTATTCGTTTACCTCCGTTCCTCAGATTAAAATTTGAAAAATATACGCTTCTTTTGATTTCCAGCAGGCGTACAAAGGTAAGACTATTCAGCGTGCGCTGCCGCAACGGTAAGCCTGGCCAAGAGATACGAGGTAGTGGATTCTGCGCCCTGATTAAGGTTAATATGCCCTTCTCCTACGCCGTCATAGCAACCGCCGGTAGCCCGATCGTACACCACCTGTTTAAGGCTATTGTCACCTAAAAACCAATTAAAGGCATCGTGCATAAGCTTATTGTACTTTACATCCTTGAGAACCGCATACGCTGTTGCCAAAGCACAGGTCATGGCTGCCACATCCTCGGGTTGCTGATCAAAGTAACGGCGTTCGCCGGTCTTATGATGCCAGCCATCCTGGCCTATCGGCGCGTAGATACGATTAACAAAAGTCTGGCCGATAAGAAACTCGAGGGTCTTTTTGCCTACATCAAGATAGTCACTGTTTCCCGTATGCGTATGGCCCAAGATGAGTACTTCCGGAAGCACAGCGTTGGAATAGGTAAGGTAATTCTCAAACCACTGCCACTGTGGCGAAGAAACCGCGCGATATAACGAAACCAGCCTATCGCAATGACTGATAACCAGTTGCATAAAGTCTGGACCTTCCCACTGCCGCAACTTTGCTAAAAGCAGAGAAAAACCCTTCACGTTAAACGCAACTGACCGGGGAGACTCAAACATACGATACTGTTCCAGCCTTTTTTTAATAAGAGCTCTGGCTTTATCGAGTATGCGCTGCGGGAGCGAATCAGTCACGGCGCGCACGGACAATGCCCAAAAAGCCCGGCCGTTGGCATCGTCAAGATTTTCCTTTTCATTGAGCGCAGTATCTATTTTTCTGTCCGGCTGTACGTAATTGCAGAACCGACCGTCCTTACCCAGGGTAAATTCAATAAAACCAAGATACGCCTCTATACGCTTAAGCAGCTCTTTTTTCTGCTTATACTCCTTATAACAAAGGCATGCGACTATCAATGCGCGAGCGTTATCATCAAGCGTGTAACCTGATGAGATATCCGGAAGGGATAATTTGGCAAACTGTACAATCCCGAAATCGTCCGTCAGCCGGAAGAGATGGGCGATATTGACTCGGGGAGCTCTTTTGCGCTCGCTTGCTCCAGCGATAGCATCGCTGTGCTTTGAAAATAATTTCAGATACTCCAACGTAACATTCTCCCAGGTCATATTGCGGGTTCGAAAATACGCGTTTTTGGCCAGTTGTTCCCTCATCGCAGGGTCTTTAAGAAGAGTTATCAGCGCCTGGGCATAAGCAGAGGGGTTACGGAAATCAACCAATATCCCCACTTCCGGAGTCACGAGCTCTTTGGCCTGGGCAAAAGAAGTAGAGACCACCGGCCTTCCCGTACCCAGGGCATAAGAAAGCGTACCGGAAACCGCTTGATTGGGATTAAGCGAGGTAGCGATATAAATGTCCGCGGCCTTTAAAAACTGCAAGAGCTCATCCAGCGTAACATATTCGTTATAAAAATTTACGTGGGCGGTAAGGTTAAGGTCGTGAACCTTCTGAAGCAGAAAATTACGATAGCTCTCTCCCTCCTCCCTGAGCACATTGGGATGAGTGACCCCGAGGATTACGTAGAGGAAATCCGGATAAGCCTTCACGACCTCAGGGAGCGCTTCGATGACATACTCAAGTCCTTTGCCTCTGCTTAAAAAACCGAACGTCAGAAGGTTCACTTTTTTCTTAAGTCCCAGGAAAGACTTCGGCTTGACGCTCGAGGTATAGGGCATGGCGTGGATGCCATGAGGGATAACCGAAATTTTCTCTTCGGAGATACCATATGCGCTACTCAGCAGCTCTTTGGAATGCCTGGTCATTGCCACCAGGCCGCTTGCGTGCTCGGCCATGGCGCGGACGACGCCATGCATTTCCTCATCCGGAGAAGGCAAGATACTATGCAGGGTCACAATCGATGGTTTTTTGAGGGCCTTAAGAAATGAGATGATGTGTAAGCCCAGGGCGCCTGCGAAGATGCCAAACTCGTGCTGGATATTGACCAGGTGCACATCATTCATGGCATTAATAGTCTCGGCGGTCCTGATGTATTCATCCTGAGAAAAGCGACCTATCTCATCAATTACTTTTCTGGGGTAATGGTAACGCGATATATCATCGGTATTTACCGCGACTACCCTGGACTCAATGACAGGCAAGAGCAAATCGTCCATGGCTGAGGTAAGGTCTTCGGTAAATGTTGCCATGCCGCACTCGCGGGGAGGAAACGTTGAGACATAAATGACCTTGATTGATTCTCTCATCTATGCACAGTGTTTTTCTTGAGCTCCTTCAGTAGTTCTTCCATATCTACGGATTTCGCCGCGATGCGTTTGTCCGCTGCTCCGTAATAAATATAGAGTCTGCCGTCTTTTATCAGGGTACCCGTAGGAAAGACTACGTTGTTGACGTCGCCTTTCTTCTCCCATTGCTGGCTCGGAGAAAACAACGGCTTCTTCATGCGCGCGATTACCTTTATGGGGTCGTCCAGATCAAACAGCGCGGCTGCGGCATGGTAAATTCTGCCCACGCGGGAATCCTCGACCGCGTGATAGATTAAAAGCCAGCCGTCCTTTGTCTCGATGGGCGGACACCCGCCGCCGACATTGCGGTTCTCAAACCTGTATTCGGGATCAAGCATTACATATCGCCCTAAATCTTTAAGATACACCCTCCAATAGTCGTCGGTAAGCTCTTTAAAATCATCAAAATAGATCACCTGTATCCCGGGCAGCACCCGGTGGACAAGGGCGAATTTGTTATTTATTTTCTTCGGGAAGATAAACGCGTCTTTTTCCCACAGCAGGATATCCCCTCCCTGCCGGTCTTTTATATATGACTCAAAGAAAAAATACTTCTCTCTCATTGCTATGGGCGAGCTACCGAAGAGCCTTCCTGCCTCGGCATAGGTGAAACGCGGGGAGATAATTCCATGTCTTTGAAAATTGATGAGGTCGGTGCTGGTGGCATAAGCAAAAAGGGCGTTGGTGCCGTCATAGACCGTATAAAAAAGGTAGTAGGTGCCATCAAGAAAGACGATACGCGGATCCTCCACACCTTTCTTATCGTAATCGTATTCGGGGAAAAGTACGGGTTTATCCGACCGCATGACGACCTTGTTATTGACCAACTGACAGTAACCTATAGAAGAATGCATATCGGCGCTTCTAACTGCCCGGTAAAACATATGCGTGACGCCGTCTTTTTCGATACAGGCGGGGTTTAAGACCGCCTGATTCTCAAATTCATTCTGAGAACTTTCAAGTATAATACCTTCACTTCTGACTTCAATCATTTAGGCCCCTTCAGGCAGCGCAGTCTCTGTACCGTTTGCGATTTTAGCTATCAATGTGTCCCAGGCTTAAATTTTAAACTGCCCCTTTTGAAAAAATATTGAAAGAAAACCGCCTTCTAATGTGTCTATATATTAGGAGGTGATGTTATGCCAAGATTAGCCAGGACCTTTATGGACCATTCCTGTTACCATATTATCACAAGGGGTAATCAAAGACAAAGGGTTTTCATGCGGGATAAAGACTATATTAGATACCTGGAAATCCTTAAAAAAGCCAAACAAAGATACAATATTCTTCTTTATTCATACTGTCTCATGCAAAATCATGTACATTTATTAATTGAAACAGTATCATCTCGTAATATGTCAAAATTTATGCAATGGCTCAATCGTGGCTATTCCGCATATTTTAATGCATCTTATAAGACCGTAGGTCACCTGTGGCAAGGCAGGTTTATAAGTAAACCCATACTAAAAGATCAGTATATGCTACATTGCGCTAATTATATTGAATCCAATCCTTTGAGAGCTAAAACTTGTATGGTAGATAATATCTCGGATTACAAATGAAGCAGCTATAAAGAAAGGTGCCTCTCATCAGAAGCGACTATACTTAACGAGATCCGGGGACACTTTGAAGCATAATCTGGGAACAGATTGGTAAGGGAATTTGCAAACGGTACAAAAACACAGAGGAAGAACCTCTCGCTATATATTTAGGTATTTATTATAGCTGAATTACTGGCATAAACAAGGAAATTCTCGCCATTTGAGAGGTTATTTCCTCGCCGATTTTGTCTTATTTATCCACTATTTTTTGTGTGGGAATGACGTAACTATTTGAAAGGCAAAACGTTATTATTTGTCTTCTCTTAGAAGCCGGACATTTTGCTGCCTAGCTTAGATAATCGCATTTTGGGCACAAGAACGCTTCTACCCGGTGAAAAAAAGCAGTTTCGTTATCAGTGACACGCTTAACTTAAAGTAGCCCTAATCGCCCTCCGCAATAATCAGCTTTGACATAACAACAAGTTCAAGGTATAAGAAATCAAAGGGTTTCAGCACATATCCATACGCTCCCAACTCTATTGCCTTTTTGACCTTTTCATCATCCTGAACGCCAGTTACCATTACCACTCCAAGCTTAGGATTTATCTCTAGAAGGTTCTTTAAGGTATCTAATCCATCCATCCCCGGCATTTTCATATCCAGCAATACTACTGATATTTTCTCGGTCCGGACCAACCGCACAGCTTCTTCACCATTTCTCGCCTCGTGAGTTTTATATCCCTTACGGTTAAAAAACTCTCTCAAGACCCTGAGAATTCCTTCTTCATCATCTACTATTAAAACTATTTTTTCTTTTTTCGCAGAAGGCCCTTGAAAGAGGCGGTCTTTAGACTTCATAATCTTTCCGATTTGCGCTACAAGCTGCAGAACATCAATATCTTTACTTAAGACCTCATTGGCTCCGGCCCTCCTTGCCTCTATCTCAAGTTCTGGCGTGAGGGCTCCTGAATAAACCACTACCGGAACTTTTCTCTGGAACTCCCTTATTTTTTTCAGAATTGAAATTCCGGATTCTCCCAAGGATAAGCGAACGTCTAAGAGTATAAGATCAAAGGGCTCTTTAAAAATAAGCTCCAGTGATTGCTGGGCAGTAGGGACTGTAACAACTTCGTATCCCGCCATGGTAAAAGATTTACGCAGAAGCTCCCTTATGCGAACCTCATCATCTACAACCAAAATCTTTGGCATAATTACAACCTACCTTCCGAAAAATAAATTGACACCTTTACAGGTGTCGAGCTTAACTGGCCTTCTTTTAATTCTAGTTTACCAAATTCTGTAAAAATAAAACCCATGACTTGGATACGTTTTTTCAATTTCTCCATTTCTGTTTTTGGAATAGAAAAAACGAATAATTCTCCTGATTCATAGTCGATTGAACCGCCTATACTCTGAATAATTTCTAATAATTTATCTTTTTGCTGAGTCGACATCAGAACTACATGCCAGTGAAAAACATTTGCAATCTGAGTTTTTACATTATCAAAATAAAGAGTGACACGGTTCTCCTTATCTTTTGAAATAGGCGTCCCAGTAGTGAAATCGCGTAACGGAATGTTTTGCTTAGTGTTAGAAATAACCTGTTCAATTACCTTATCTATTTTTTCACCCGTGGCATTAAAAATAATCAGGTCTTGAGTTTTATATTCCGGCATAATACTTAAACTATTAAGCGCATCTAATAGTTTTCTTTTTTCTGCCTCTTCAGCATACAAGAAATGCCAATGTAGCGGCTTTGGCATAACAATGCTAGCTTCTTTAGAAGCCGAAGGCACAGTAACGGCTGGTGGCTTCTCAGCGATTTCGTCTTTCTGGGAAGGTCCTAATGCCTCCTTAATTTCTTTTAACTCTTCTAAAAGCATTGCTGCCTCTTGGTCACTCGGAGGTTTTTGTTCTGTAATTATTTGCTTTGTGATTATGGGAGTCTCGGATACTTTTTGAGAAACTTTAAATTTTTTAAAATATGCAATTCCTAAAAAAAGAGTTGATGCGACAAAAATTGATACGGTAATTACGACCGCCCGTCTTTTAAAAATGGCGGGCTTGACTGTTGGAGGAACCGCTGGTGTAGGATGTTTAAGGTTAAAAATAACCGTAGAAACAAAATCGGACGGAACTTCAATATCACCCAATTTCCATAGTTGGTTAGATAAAGCACTGATAGATCGAACATAATCCCTGCATTTGGGACAGCTTTCAATATGGACAACAAATGCCTGATACTCCTCTTCTGCGAGCATATCTTCTAAGAAGGGCTTTAACTTATCTTTTACTTCACTGCAGGTTATAACAAATTCATCCCTCACGATTCAATATCTCCTTAATCTCTTTTCTTAAGCTGAATCGGGCCTCTTCTATCTGAACTCTCGCATTATTCTCAGAAATACCCACAATAGCCGATATGTCTTTATAGGGAAGGTGAAGTTGGTCGCGCAATAAAAGCAGCGCCTTTGTCTCAAAAGAAAGCTTCACGAGGGCGGTTTGAACTATGCGCAGAGACCTTTTTTCTTCAGCGGAGGAATCCATACTGCCAATCTCATCAAGATTCGGCATTGTTTTTATATCCCGACTCTTTCCGAACACAACGCTAATAACCCGGGTAAAAAAAACGTCACCTTTCTCAAGAGAGTACCCTTTCCTAATTGCCTCGGCAAAACTGGATGCTGCAACTTCATAGGCTTTATCTCGATCCCCTCCAACCAGATATAAAGCAAACGCGAGAATCTTTTGTTGATAAGGGGAAATAAGTGATTTTAAAGTCTCTTCGTCTTGGACAAACATCTTTTACTTTCTCTTTCTTTTGCTCTTATCCCGTCTGGTCTACTTTCAGCGCGGAGTTTTGAGTCAATTGAATAGCAGGTATTCTAATAGTGAACGTAGCGCCCTCGTCTGCGGTACTTGCTACGTCAATCTTACCTTTATGTCTTGCAATTATACCGTAGGCAATGGCAAGCCCTAAGCCGGCTCCTTTTTCCGGTTCTTTAGTAGTAAAAAATGGCTCGCCGATCCGCTTTAAATCATCCTGCTTTATTCCTGTGCCTGTGTCAGTGAAAATGATTCCTACTAGCTCTTTATCTTTAAGATATTCTGTTTTTATGGTAAGTATTCCCCCTTTTGGCTTTCCGGATACAGCATCTAATGAGTTTAAAATCAAAGTTACAAAGACTTCTTGGATTTCGTCTTTGTCTCCCAGAATTAGCGGAATCTTGGGCTTTAGCACCTTTTCAACAGCCATTTTAGAATATCTCACAAGCGGCCAGGTTAACTCGAACGCATCCTCAATAGCCTTATTTATATCTGTCGGCGCAAATTCTTTTTCCGGTTCTTTAGAAAATCTGACAAGTCGATAGACTAAATTGGCGCATCGGGATTCTGAATCTATAATGGATTTTAACCTCTCTCTTTGTTCTCCGCTTTGACCTTCACTAATCGATAACATTTGTATATTGCCTTTGATGGTAGCTAAGTAGTTTAGTATATCGTGTGCTGTTCCTCCGACGAGGTAGCCTGTTGCCAAAAGTTTGTGCATATATCTTAATGAATCTTCCTGTCTTTTTCTTTCCAAAAATTTTATCACGCCGGAAGAATGGGCGCTGAAATATCCAAAGGCAAACATAAAAGCCACGTTGCCCAAGAGCAGGCTAAACATCTGCGCGGCGGGCATCTTATAATTAAAATAACTAATTGCCGGTAACGCCCCAAAATGCTCAAGAATTATAACCAACGAAAAGAAGATACTTGAAGAGAATACGGCGAAAAGTACAGCCGCATCCCCAGAAACAACCCCTGCCCATAGAATAACCGCATAATAGACGATACTAACAAGGGGAGCCTCTAACCCACCCATTAAATACAACACCCAGGAAATTACAATGATATCGGCAATCATTTGATAAAACTGAAACCGATAGATATTAACCTTTTTAATAAGGAAAGTATAAGGCTGATTTAAAATGGCCTCTACAAAAATAAGAGCGACAAACGTGAAAGTAAGATAAGAATAGCCTCCGCAGAGCTTCATTAAAATGAGAAAAATAAAAAGCAGAAAGAAACTTATAAATCTTATCTTTCCAGCCCACTGATATTTCTTTATTAATTCGCTGTGTAACTTGTCATCTGCCATGTTTTTTCTTAAATTTCCTTATTATGCTATTTGTAATTTGTTTTTTACCAAATCTAAAAGCGCAAAAAGGTCTACAGGTTTATGAAGTATATCTTTTATGGTATATCCAAAATCTTTTAATTCTTTTAGGTATTTAGTGGTATCAATCGAACCAGTAAGAATAATCGTCGGTTGCTTCCTATTTAACTTGTTCATCTCACTCAACACCTCAATACCGCTTATCTTGGGCATCTTCAGGTCTACAATCATTAAGTCTATTTTAATATCTGAACGCAAGAGCTCTATCGCCTCTTCTCCGCCTGTGGCCTCTGCAACCTCAAAACCCATTTTTATAAGGAATCTCTGCATAACTCTTACTATTTGAGGTTCATCATCAACAACTAAAATTTTATACATTATCCATCCTTCCTTAAAGGCAAGAGTATAGTTGCAATTGTGCCTTTATGTAATTCACTCTTGAATTTTAACTCTCCGTTATGGGCCTTGATGATACCGTAACATACCGATAGACCAAGTCCTGTCCCCTTTTCTTTGGTGGTAAAGAATGGCTCAAATATCTTGCTCATTACTTCATTTTCCATACCGCATCCTGTATCCTTAAAATCTATTTTCAAAAAATTACCTGCCAGAGATGTGCTTATAGTGATAACCCCGCCTTTAGGTATAGCATCTTTGGAGTTGTTTAAGAGATTCATAAACACTTCTGCCAGCTGTTGCTCGTCTACTGATATAATAGGCAGGTCTTTAGTATAATCTCTTATTATCTCTATGGAGGACAGCTCAAATTGGTGTTCCATAATACCCACCACTGCCTCTATGCTCTTATTGATATCTATTTCTCTAAGTTCGCCTCTGCTCGGCCGAGAGAATTTAAGCAGCCTCTGAATAATATCTTTTGCCTTGCGGCACTCATCAAAAATAATCTTAAGATTTTCTTTTACGTTTTCGTTCCGTATCTCTTCCATTAAAGAAATCTGGGCGTTGCCTGAGATAATCATTAGGGGATTATTTACCTCATGTGCCATATCGGCTACGAGTTCTCCTAATTGAGCGAGCCGCTCCCTCTTTTCCATCTCTTTGCGTTCAGTGATATCATGATAGGCGCTTAAGAATATCTTGCGGCCCTTATACAAAGCCAGAGATGACCATATGAGAATACATTTTAATTGTCCGTCCTTTGTAAGAATTCTCATCTCAGCCTCACGGCAAGTATCCCCTTCAAGAAGCTCTTTAATCCCTTGCAATGCACGCTGCTGGTCTTGTGGATCAGGGTAGAGTAACTTAATAAAATCTGGGCATGTATTGGCCTCTTCCCTGGAATAACCTGTGAGTTTCTCCATTGCCGAATTATAAATATAGAAGTGGCCTGTTTCGTCGCTAAGAGTAATGCCTTCCTGGATCGTCTCAAGAACAGTGTATAATCTACTCTCACTCTCCCGTAAAGCCCCCTCTGTCTGCGCACACTTGGTGATTTCGAGTTCTAGTTTGGCTGTGCGTTCTTTAACTAATTCTTCGAGATGCCCCTTGTATTTCCCTAATTCTTCTTCCACCTGTTTGCGTTTGGTGATGTCGCGGATATTACATTGAATTACTTTCTTGTGATTAACCACGTAAGTATTGCTAACAAACTCCACTTCAATCTTGCGACCGTCCTTTGTTTGTAGCGGTAAATCTTCGTAACGAACATATCCTTTCGTTTGTAATTCTAAAAAAATAGCCTTAGATGATGCGATGTCTTTAATAAAGCCTATGTCCCGGAGTTTCTTTCCCAAAAACTCTTCACGAGAATAACCCAGTATTTCTATCAAAAACGGATTAACCTCTACTATCTGCCCGGTATTTGCATCAAGAATCAATATCCCATCCTGGGCTGACTCAAAGAGTCTGCGGAAACGAACTTCGGAAGCCTCCAGCCTCTCCTCTATCTGTTTGCGCTCAAGAAGTTTCCCCTCCAACTCATTTATCCTGCCTTGTAGAAATTTTATCTTTTCATTAAGCTTTTTGGACATCTCTTTATCTCTTTAAAAAATAAAAAAAGCCCTACCAGTATCGATAAGGCTTAGGTTTGAAATACTACTAACATGGTATTTTTGTCCACATTGCATTCACCTTTACCGTTTCACCTATCAGACAATAAGGGTCAATATGCATTTTTATTATACCTCTATAATAGCCAGAATCAAGGAAAAATGAAAATCTTTCCTGAAAATTATAAGAATCACGATAGTTTATTTAAAAAATCTTGCGTTACCGCAACAATTCTTTGCTCCCAATGCTAAACTCCATACGTCAATAGGGTTGATATATAAGTGAGAGCACCCCTAAAACTGGACCGCTTCTGAGTTGAAAATTCGGCCTTCTAATACAATAATGCCCTCACGTCTAGTTTATGGTTGAATTTAAGCATAAATTCGACGCAATATTACGCGAATAAACCATAAACTAGCGACTATAAACTAAGAGAGGATTTGGCATGATTTGAAGATTATTTCGGTGGTTTTTCGGATACTCCAATCGGCAGAATGATAGATGCGAAAATTGCAAATTCTCTTGAGGGAAATAATGCCCTAAGTCTTTAAGACCCTAGGAGATAAAAATAGCGCTGATCCTACTTCAGAATCAACGCTATCATTCGCTTGCCTCTCCCGTAGAGAGGCATAATACTGGGGTCGCTCTCGTATGAGCCGAGTAGGAACCTCTCGCTATATATTAGGTATCTATTATAGCCGAATTATTTGTAAAAACAAGAAAATCTCGCCATTAGAGAGGATATTTCCTCACCAAATTTGTCCGAAATGTCTGGTCATTTTTGGCTGGAAATTGCGTAACTATTTAATATATCGAGAGATAAGATTGTCTACTTCTATTTGTCCGGACATTTGTGCTCAATCCACCTGCTTAACCCCAAAAACATCCCCATCCGTCTTCGTCTACTTCTCTAAGACAATCACCTATTGTATAAACAGTTTTTTTAGGAACATATGGCCACCATTTACCGGTCTTCCTTTTCCAGTAAAGATGCCAACGGTTGTCAAAATCCGCATATCGCATTTGACAAAACTCCGAACAGCTTGTTTTGGAAGGGTCTCCGAAAAGAGGTCTCTTTTCCGCAATAGTAATTCGATTATATTGTGCTTTTACAAGAAACCCTATTTCTGAGGCAAGATGGGGAGGAACCCTGTTAGAAAGATAGCGATTAATTCTTCCCAGTGCTGCCTCGCGTATGTCTTCGGGTATTCTTTTCCGATACGACAGGGCGCGTAATCCCGATTCGCCAGAAGCCTCATAGGCATTCATATAATATTCTAATCGCTCCTTTGTGAGACCGTTTTCTTTCGCGATCTTTAAAAATTCGACATAACCCCTATCAGTATCCAAATCTATCTTCGCGGCCTTTTTTACTAATAAATATTTGTCAGAGTAGCCCATGTTTACTCCGCCAATACTGCTTCTATTTTAAGAATAAAATCTTTAGCATCTTCTAATATCCATTCAGCATCGTCATTTGTAAGCACTTCGACTCCGTATTGATCTACAACTCTATCCTCTTGCGCTTTTTCCAAGGTATCGGCATATTTTTGTTCAAGCTGCTTTGCCCTCTTAATATAGATAATATACTCTGGCATTACTTTACCTCTTTTGACATAGAACTCTTTAAATGCCGCTATGGCGCAATAATGAGCTGTAGCGCGGATACCTATCTTAAATAAAGCCGCCAAGACAGCATGATACATTGCGTAATATCCACAAATAACAGTCCAGTCAAATAGATCATTATCAAACATTATTTTCATTGCGCGTAGGTTACTGCGAGCTTTGTCGATATGCTGCATTGCTAGTTCTGTATTAACCGGTATCTTATGAAGATTTGGCCGGCCTTCTTTTGGGTAAAAACATCCATGTAATATTTTTTCTATATCTTTTGTCATTTATCTATTCCCTCTCTGACTAATTGCCAAAATAATGATTCGTTATAAAGAACGATTCTGTCGCTCCACAATTCGTGATAGAACTCTGTCTTTTTCCTAAGGCCTTCCGTGAATTTTTCTATCGTAGTAGAAATTGGGCGAATTTCTAAAAGAGGGCTTACGTCTATTTTAGCCTTGTTCAGGACATTAATGGCGTCACTATCTTTGTTGGAGCTAACAGCCAATATATCTATATCGCTACTCTTAACCCATTCACTTCTGGCTACTGAACCAAAAAGGACTACAAGTTGGATTTGTCTTTTTGATACATTTATAACGTTGGCGGTGTATTTTTCTAACAGGCGGGCAATGCTTTTATTTTTTCCATAGAATTCTTTTTTTCTTTTTAGCTCCAGATATTCAAAAAGCTTAAGCAAGTCTTCGCTATCGAGATTCGGTTTGAATAAGGACATATTCGAAATTTCGCGTCTTTTAAATAAGCCATCTTTTACAAATTGCCGCATAGTATCGTTAACGTTATTTAACGAGACTTTTGAAAGCCGAGAAATCTCTCGCAAGTGAATCTCCTTCGCGGGATCACTCATGAAAACTTCCAATATCTTCTTCCTTTGTAGTGGTATTAGCATATACAGCCTCATAAGTTAATGTTCTATAGCATGGCTCAACTGTTCTATATTATGGTACACTATGTTTGCATTGTCAACATAAAATTTCTTTTCTTGAATAAGGTGATTGGGCGCACGGTGCAAAAATTATATCTGCCATACAGAGTAAAACATATTAAACCTCCTAAAACTCTGTTCTTATAATATGTTATTATACTATATAATTATGATTTTCAAAAAACTTCGGTAAGGCTTCATAATCAATTTAAGGAGGAACCAATGCGGAAATACTGGGAATTTACTCAAAAGAATGTATTTAGCGAACTTTTGTCTTTTATAGGTAGAATGACACAAGAGAACTTAACTCATCAAATCGAATATCTAAAGGTTGAGAATGAAATATTGCGTAAGCGTGTTGGTAGAAGCATACGGCCAACGCCTATTGAAAGAAGAAAGCTTATAAAATTCGGCACTCCTCTTGGCAAAGATTTGAGGGATATAATCACCGTTGTGATATATGAAACATTTCTACTCTGGGCAAGAAATTATAAACGGAATAAAGACTTAGAAAGAATAAACAAGCGCGGCAGGCCCAAGACCTTGGAAGAAATACGTAAATTGGTAGTAAGGCTGGCTAAAGAAAACAACTGGGGCTATGTAAGGATTTTAGGTGAGTTAAATAAACTGGGAGTTAAACGCTTGTCAAAAAGTAACGTAAAGAACATCCTAAAAGAAAATGGCATCGATCCCGTTCCTAAAAGAGCGGGAGATAGCTGGGATAATTTTATCAAAAGGCATTTCCAGACGCTTTGGGCGTGCGATTTTTTCACTAAGCAAGCCATTACTGCGCTAGGACCAAGGATGTTTTTTATTTTATTCTTTATAAATATCAAAACTAGGAGAGTCTACATTGCGGGAGCTACCCAATTCCCCAAGCAAGAGTGGGTAAATAAGCAGACTAAAAACGTTCTTTATCTCCTTACTATCAATAAAGACGGTAAAAGCCTGCTAATCCGCGACAGAGATAAGAAATTCTCTAATGAATTTGATAAGCTTTTTAAAGATTCCGGATTTAATGTACAGAAAACTCCTTTCATGTCACCAAATATGAATTCCTATGCTGAAAGCTGGGTAGGTACGATTAAACGCGAGTGCCTAAATCATTTTATTGTCTTCGGTGAACGACACCTGAGATATCTTATAAGCGAATATGTAGCGCATTATAATACAACCAGGCCTCACTCCTCTATGGGCAACATGCCACTGGAATTAAGTTTAACTAAAAATGCAGGAGAAATTAAATGTCAAACAAAGCTAGGAGGAATAATCAAAAATTATTATCGGGGATAACAAAACAGTATAAATAAGCGAAGAGGAAATTTTGTAAGCTAGGATTTTGTCTTGATAGCCAGAAGATTGTGTTTTAACGGCCCTCTAAGGCTATCTAACAAATCTAGAGCAGAAAAATTTAACTTACTGCTTTAGAAAATATCTATTTCCTTAATATTTAAAGAACGTGTATAATTTTTGTACCGGCCGCTCTTTATCCTACTTATAGTAAGCCCTTTGACTTATTCGCAAAAGAGGTTTATCGTACCAATTGGGGTCCCACTCCGGTTAGCCGAGGAGGAACCTCTCGCTATATATAGGTATGTATTATAAGGCTGAATATAGCAGTTATCAAGAAAATTCTAGATTCAGAGAGGACATTTCCTCACCAAATTTGTCCGAAATGTCCGGTTTTTTTGGCTATATTTGACGTAACTCTTTGAGGGATTAGAAGATAGCTTTGTCCGCCTCTCTTTGTCCGGACATAGTCAAAATCATCAACCAAATCATCAACCAAAATCTACGCTAATATGTAGCGCAAAGCCCTGCCTTCTCCCACCGGCTTAATAACTTTAAGCTCTACAAGTTTAGCTTCATCCCTCCAATATTGATATGGCTCCATACTGCCAACTCTGTATCCCCGTGTTCTCCGATTATGTTTCGCACCTGCTGTGATAACAACTATGTCTGCCCCTTTACACCCTTTATAACCTACGGGGTAAATTCTAACAGGAGGCACAAAAGCAGCGCCGCGGTTAAGATCCATACATTCGCCTTCAGCATGTTTTTCATCTTTGTCTATGAGCACAATTTCCCGCACCAAACCACTTCTCATAAGAGAAAATGCAAAAGTTGCGCCTACGCTGCCTGCGCCTATAATTGCCACTTTAGAACCTGTGTTTTTCATGTTTCCCTCACTTCTCTCTTAAATCGATTACCATTTAATCCAAATACGCATTCAAGGCATACTGCAATACCATTCTATGCGTGTTGAAAAATGAACCGTTTATAGCTATAGCGTGGCGCATGATACTAACCCAATTCTCTTGGTTGCGATAAAACATCGGAACCACGGTATGTTCCAGCTTATCGTATAAAGAATTAGCATTGTCCTTATCGCTGCTTTCGGCTTCCTGGGCTTGCCCAATGGCCCACCCAGTAAGGCCTTCAATGCATCCTTCAATCCACCAGCCATCCAAAATGCTCAAAGATGGTATTCCATTATGAGCTGCCTTCATGCCAGAAGTCCCTGAAGCCTCCAAGGGCTTCCTGGGCGTATTAAGCCATAAATCAACTCCAGAGATAAGTATTTTAGCTAATTCTATATCGTAATTCTGCAGGTAAACTATTTTAATCTGATTTTTTAGCTGTTGTGACAGATTAATGATTTTCTTTATCAGTTCTTTCCCATGTTCATCTCGCGGATGTGCTTTTCCAGCGAAAATAAATTGGATTTTTCCGGTATTATTCGAAATATTCATCAATCGCTTATAATCATAAAACACTAAATCCGCCCTTTTGTAAGCAGTGGCCCTACGGGCAAATCCGATGGTAAAAGTCTGAGTATCCAGTCCAGCGTTAATCTCTTTATTAACGTAATCGATGAGGTTAGCCTTTGCCTCCTGATGTGCATTCCATATTTCATCTTTAGGAATGTGCAGGGCATAACGTAGGCTGAACGATTCGTTTTTCCAGCCCGGGATATACTTATCATAAAGTTTTCCAAAGCTATCACACACCCACGTGGCAGAATGTACTCCGTTAGTTATAGAATCTATGTGATATCCGGGAAACATCTCCCGGGAAACTTTGCCGTGTTCTTTAGCAACTCCGTTTTCATAATGACTTAGATTCAATGCAAGAAGTGTCATATTTAATTCATCCTTGCCTCCTATTTCCTTTAAAAAATTTAAAGGAATAAATTCGCCCAGGGCTTGGCTCACTAAATCATACGGAAATTTATCCATACCTGCAGGCACAGGGGTGTGCGTTGTAAATACACACAATTTTCTTACCCCACCGATATCCCAAACAGGCTCTTTCTCCTTTTTTTTCTCCTTTAAAAGTTCGAGTGTCAACAAACTCGAATGCCCCTCATTCATGTGATAGCGGTTTATTTGCGCATACTCCAATTCCTTAAGCATCCTTACTCCTCCGATTCCAAAGATGATTTCTTGAAAAAATCTGTATTTTTGATCTCCGCCGTACAGATAATAGGTAAGACTGCGAAAATAATCGCTATTTTCATCTATATCCGTATCCAGAAAAATTATAGGTATGAAATGTCCGCCTATCCCCTGAACTCTATATTCCCATGCTTGAATAAAGACATCTTTGTTTTCAATAGTCACTTTAACTTTATTCGGCAAAAGCTGCAGAAATTCTTTAGGATTCCATTCGTCCGATAATTCTTGTTGATTTCCCTGCATATCTAGTTTTTGACGGAAATATCCTTTCTTATAGAGCAGAGTAACCGCTACCATTGGCACATTTAAATCGGCTGATGACCTTATGGTATCTGCGGCTAGGACCCCTAAACCACCACTATACGTATGAATTTTTGAGTCAATGCCTATCTCCATACTAAAATAGGCAATTCTTCTTTTTCTAAGCTCACTTTTATCCATGAAATTTACCTCATCTCGTTTTTATCGCGCTCATTTTATCCCAAAACAACTCTGTCCACTTTCTTGCCTCAACACACATAAAACTCAAACCGCACATAACCGCAATATATTTCCAATGTTCCATTGCCAAGGGAACTACTCCAAACCACTTAGGAACAATATAAATGGCTGCTAGTTGCAACAATGCTCCAGCGACGCAACTTGCATATATTAAAGGATTTATCCTTATGCTCTCTGCCAAATTGTAAAAAAACGGCATTCTCTCTTTCTGCGCCTGAACGCCGTTAAACCACTGGGTTGCCACCACCGAGGTAAAGACAATAGAATTAGCTATCGCATAAGGATACATCCTAATCAAATGCGCGAATAAAATAATATGCGCTATACCCATTAAACCGGCGAAAAATATAATTCTGGAGATTTGCGTAAAGTCAAAAAACTGTTTCTCGGGCTTTCTCGGTCTATGCCCCATTACATCACCTTCCTCTTTGATGAACGGAAAGACTTTATCTTGGACCCCGTCAGTCACCAGATTAACCCATAAAATCTGTATTGCTAATAGAGGTAGTGGCATTCCTAAAATAATACAAGAGGAAACCAAAATTAATTCCATGATATTTGTTGAGATAAGGTAATAAATGACTTTCCTAAGATTGCTGGCGATAACCCTGCCGTTTCGTATGGCATCGATAATAATTTTTAAGTTATTATCCACAATAACCATTTTTGCCACGCTCTTTGCTGCTTCACTCCCTGAGCCCATAGCTATGCCCAGGTCAGCTATTTTAAGCACGGGCACATCATTAACACCGTCTCCAGTTACTGCTACAATTTCTCCCTTAGACTGCAATAATTTTACAATGCGATATTTTTGCTCAGGCAATACTCTGGCCAACACCGTAACTTGTCCAAGCGCATCATTTAAGCGATTATCATCCATCTTATCAATATCATCGCCAGTAAGAACCCTATCTTTTTCTTTATAAATCCCCACCTGACGCGCGATAGCTTTAGCGGTTAAAGAAAAATCACCGGTAATCATCATCACCCGTATACCTGCTTTCTGCGCTATTTCAACTGCTTCTTTAACACCTTGCTTTGGCGGGTCAAGAAATCCTACTAACCCCACGATATTAACTTTCCATTGCTCAGGGTTCTCGTTCAAAAAATCGCCTGCCCCAAAAGCCAAAACGCGCAAACCATTTTCAGCCATTTGACCCATCTTGGCTTCCAGATTAGAAAGCTCGCCAGTATTGGCTGCGATAGTCTTAAAGCTCTCTAAAGCCCCTTTAACAAAAATCATCCTCTTGCCCTCAAATTCATTGCCGCTGGCCATAAGCTTTCTCGAAGAATCAAAAGGATAAGAGAAAAAACGCGCATGGTGCTTTCTGATTTCTTCATATTCTTTACCGCACCATGCGGCCAAGCTCACGTCAACTGGGTCTCCCAACCCGTTTTCCGAATCATTTGACAGGCAAGCCGCGATACGCAGCATTTTCTCATCCAGTGCAAAGGACTCCTGGGCAGTGAGTTTCCCCTCCGTAATCGTTCCTGTCTTATCGGAGGCAATGACGGTCGCGCTTCCCAATGTCTCGACGGCCGGTAAATGCCTGGTAAGCGTCTTCTTCCTGCTCAAAGCTATCGCACCAATAACCATAACCAACGTAATAACTAACGGTAAACCCTCGGGGACCGCAGAGACTAATTGCGCGATTAGAACGTATACGGTCTCAGCAGGCTTTGCTCGCTTTGCTATATCAATTCCTCCAACCACCAAAAGAAGCCCGATCACCAAAAAAACATATTTCCGCGAGAAAGAATATATCGCCTTGGTTACCGGAGTAGGAGGAGATTTTTCTTTAACCTTGTTAGCTATTGAAGCAAAGTAAGTCTGACTGCCGGTTTTTACTGCTACGGCCTTGCCTGAGCCCTTAACTACCGCTGTTCCGGTTAATACCATGTTTACTAATTCGTAGGGCTTGGTTTCTTCTTTCAAAACAGCAGTGTTGTCTTTGGCAACCGGCAGAGATTCTCCCGTGATAGAAGATTCATCTACTAAAAGGCCTGCGCTTTCAATTAGACGGGCGTCAGCGCTGACCATATCGCCATCACCAAGCACTATCACATCGCCAGGGACTAATTCGGAGGAAGGTAATTCTTGAAGTTTACCATCACGCAACACCTTCACTTTGTGTTCAGTCATCTTTTTAAGGGCCTCAATAGATGCCTCAGCCTTTACTTCCTGCCAGAAACCAAGAACCCCGTTAAAAACAATAAGACCGAAGATAACAAAGAAATCTTTCAAATCCCCTAGCCAAAGTGAAAGCGCGGAGGCCACAAATAATATATAAACCAGCAGGCTATTGAATTGCCGCAAAAAAAGAATAAACTTGCTTACCCTCTTCTCCTGCAGGGTGTTTCTTCCGTACTGCTTAAGCCGCAAATCTGCTTCATCTGCTGAAAGCCCGTCCTGCGAGGATTTCACAGCAACGAGTACTTCTTCTAATCTTAAAGAATGCGGATAAATAAACAAAATGGCTCCTTTTGATTACGATTAAAACTCCCTATTAATCTTTACGTATACACATAAGTAAACCGATTAAAAAACCAACCACCAAACTTACAAAAATAGTTATTGCGGAACTGCTCTTAAATGACCACACGAGAAACTTAATCTGTACGAGCTCGTAATTCTGCGCAGTAAACACAATCAGTAGCATTAAAATCGTTACTATAAGTATCCATTTCCAGGCCATTTTTATCCTCCTGCTTTATTTATTCCCGATATTTGATTCGACAAAGTCCCAATTGATTAGATATTTTACGAAAGCATCTAGGTAATCAGCTCTTCTATTCTGATAGTCAAGATAATAGGCATGCTCCCAGACATCAACAGTCAATAAGGGCGTCAGCCCATGCGCTATAGGCGTATCCGCATTCAATGTCTTCATTACGGCAAGCTTACCGTCCTTAATGACCAGCCACGCCCATCCGCTGCCGAATTGAGTTAATGCCGCATTCTTAAATTCTTCAGTAAATTTATCAAAGCTGCCGAAATCAGCCTTAATCTTATTTGCTATAGCCCCTTTTGGGATTCCGCCTCCGTTTTTTTTCATTGATTGCCAATAAAATGAGTGATTCCATGCTTGAGCCGCATTATTGAATATAGCTGACTTCGAAACATCTTTAGCTGTTTTCTTAACGATAGTTTCAAGCCCATCATTGGCCAACTCCGTATTGTTAATCAGACCGTTCAGCTTTTCGACGTATGCGGTGTGATGTTTCCCGTAATGAAACTCCAGTATTTTTGCGCTAATGTGTGGCGCTAAAGAATCTTTTACGTATGGCAATTCCGGCAATAAGATAGGCATGATAAGCTCCCCTCTTTAATTCATCATATTAAACAGTTGTTATTTTAGCACAAAAACTAGTGTTTATAAATCAAAAACGGACTATCTTATTGTATTCTGCTTGGCCGGGCAGTAATATTGTACAAGGGGTAGGGTCACGGAAATAAGGAAACTAAGTCCAAGATCCTTAAAGTCATAGCTTCGAACTACTACCAGGATGACGTAACTCTTTATCCTACATACAGAAAGCCCTTTAACTTAATAGCTAAAGGGCTCCTCTGTCCAACATGGGGTCCCACTCTTATTAGCCGAGGGGAAACCTCTCTACTTTCAAATGACGCTTATATTAGGAATTACCTTGATATATGCCCAATACTGCAACTTTAGAGAGGTAATTCCTCGTTGATTTCTAGGGTCGCTGGTTGAACCAAGTTAAAACCTGTTTCTTATAGTTATCTTGCTGTCACCTCGATTACAATTGGCTTCCAGTCAGACTGTTTTTGGTCTTTTTCCACAACCTCTGTGCGTCGCAGACAAGTAAGTGTTATCTTTGTGCCGGAAGCAATACCGTCAATAATCGAAAGGAAATGAGAAAGATTCCTTACCTTAACGCCATTGACCTCGGTGATTACATCCAGGGGCTGGATATTGGCCTTATCCGCAGGCCCATCAATAGCAACAAGCGTCACTAAGACATTCTCAATCCTTGTCTTTCCTAACGCCTCTGCCTGCGCGGGAGTAAGGTCTGCAATGGATAATCCGAGTTTAGAAAACTTCAGGATGAGACCTTTTTGCGCGAGGATGGAAGCGACTGCATTTCCGAATCTGCGCGCAAAATCTTCATCTTTGAAGTAAAAGACATATAAATCACCTGAACCAACGTCGGCAGACATTCTCAGGCACCATTTATAATTAGCGTTCGAGATATACTGCAGGTCTATTCTCT